>NZ_JBHJTL010000035.1:0-73317 GCF_042264065.1 Streptomyces sp. NPDC056222
GGTACAGATACCCGGCGCTCACCACCGGCCGGGGGGGGGGGGGGGGCCCGCCCGGGCGGGGGGGGGCCCACCCCCGGGGGGGGGGGGCCCCCGCCGGGGCCCCCCCCCCCCCCGGCGGGTGCGTGGGTCAGGTATCGGTCAGGGTGTCACGCCCGCTTCTCCGGGCGCGTGCCCGCGCGGCGCCATCGGCGCCTCGGCTGGTCGGGGAGCCAGCCGAAGGCGAGTGAGCTGCCGACGAGGCCGAGGAGCAGGCCGACGAAGAAGCCGCCCAGGTTCGACGTGACCCAGGTCGCCAGCGAGGCCAGGACCGCGACGATCGAGTAGAACAGCCGCTGACGTGGGTTGAGGACGACGAGTACGCCGCACAGAATCATGATCACCGGCAGTACGTAGCCGACGAGACTGTCCGCGCCCGCCGTGAGGACGACGGAGATGCTCGCCTGCTGGGTGAGCAGGATCTCGGCGCCGCCCAGGACGATGGCGAGGCCCGCTCCGAAGGGGCGGCGGTGGCGCCACCGGCGGAACGTCCGCCAGGGGTGCCGTCCGCTCGGGGCGGGCGGGCCGGTGTCCGCTGGTTCGACGGTGGTCTCCGACCCCGCCGTCATGGTCAGCAGCCCCTCGAGCTGAAGCTCATGTGCAGGTCGGGCAGGGTGAAGCGGGTCGCGGTGGTGGCGTAGTTGGTCTGGCGTACGTTCTTGATGGTGACGGTGTCCGCCTGCTGACCGAAGACTCCGAGCGGCCCCTTGACCGGGGGCTTGTCGAAGGTGCTGGCGTCCCCGCCGATCTCGATGTTGTCGAACGCGGCGACCTTGCCGGAGATCTCGGTGGAGTCCGTGGTCAGCCCCGACGCCTTCACCGGTGTGCCCTTGTTGCCCGCAGTGATGTGCAGGAAGGTGCCGCCGAGCTCCACGCTCTGGCAGAGGTTGGTGAGTTCCGCCTCGCGGATGGCGGTGATGATGACGAGCACCTGCCCCCCGGTGTCGCCGGCGTTGGGGCTGCCCTCGGGCATGTTGTCCAGGCCCCCGAACTGACCGAAGCCGGTGCCCTGCAGGGTGTCGGCCGTCACGGTGAACGGCATGCCGGAGATGGCGAACTGGGCGGCGAGCGCGCCCTGTGCGGTGAGGACGACGAGGGTGGAGGCGATCGCGAAGGCGGGTGCGCCCATCAGTGCCGCGCGCCGGAAGCGCACTCTGCCGCGCCGCTCGGAGCCGTCGCCCGGGGATAAGGAGGAGGTGGTGCCCGTGGGGTCTTCGGACAGAGCCATGAGGTGCTCCTGACATGAGTGAGGAAACAGACCTGTGGCGGCGATGTCCTGGCGCGGACGGTTCCCCCACCTGCCTGGGTCTTCCTCGGACTCGTGCCGAGGCGGCATGCCGCAGGGAACCTCTCGGACCGTACGCCCGACATTACTCCCGAGTCAACTACTGTGCGAATAGCGGATGTTGACCATGCAGACCGACAGTGCCGGCGGGGTCTCAGGGGCTCGTGAACGGTGACACGACGACATGCACCAGGATGTCGAGGAGCCGCGGAAGCTCCACGGTCCGGTCCTCATCGACCGCGCGGTGGACCGCCGCGTGCACGGCCCCGACGACGGTCGCCACCAGCTCCTCCCTCTCCACACCGGGCGGAGCGGGGGGCGCGTCCACGAAGAACCGGCGGAAACTGGCCAGAAGTTCGGCACGGGCCCGTCGCCCGGCCGGCCCGGTGGACTCGATCTCGACCACCATTCTCGCGAAGGCGGGCGTCTGCCCGAGGAGTGTCAGCATCACCCGCAGCCCGGCCTGTACGGCCGTCGGCCAGTGCGCTCCGCCGCCCGCCTCGTCGTATGCCTCCTGCATGGCCCTCACCACCACCTGTGTACCGCCGCGGTACGCGGCCAGCACGGCGTCCTCCTTGCCTGTGAACAGGGCGTAGAACACCGGACGGGTCACCCCCGCGGCAGCACAGATGTCGCTGATCCGGGCACCGCCGTACCCGTTCGCCGCGACGGTTCGGGCGACACCGTCGAGCAGCCGCTCCCGCTGCCGGGACGCGACCTGTTCGGGCGTCATCCGTCGCGGTCCCGGGCGCAGGGAGCGTTCCGGTTCGCGGCCCGTGCGGGCTCCCGGCAGGATCCGTCTCTCCTCGGTCGGGCGAGCGTTCTTCATCGGCCACATCCCCCAGGGCTGTTGACGTCACATACTCGGCAGGTTTACAACCCTGATGGGTTTTCCTCTCGTGTGTCCGGTGGAGGAGCTCCGCGAGACGGGATCGTCTCCACCACCACACACCGCACGGCGTATCTCGCTCCTCCGTGTATCACGCTCCACCGTGTCCCGCGACACCGCTCCGCCGATCCGTGGCGCCGGATCGGCCCGGTGGTGATCGCGTCCCGCTTGCACGCCCGTACGAGCCGTGTTCCCCCTCGATCGGCGTTCTCCGCCGTGCCGCACCCCACGCCGCCCGGCCGCACCGTTCCATCTTTCGCTCCTCTTCACCCCCAGCCCCCTTCCCCACGCTCCCCTTCACCCACGCCCGCCGATCCCCGGCGGCGGACGCCGCTGGGAGCCGTGCTCGGCGCTGTCCGGCATCCCCCGGGGCAGAGCCGAGTTCCACCACCCTCACCGCTGGATCGAAAGGAACCCCCACCATGAACAAGCGAGCCCTGTTAGCCACCGCCGGTACTGCCGTCGCCGCCGTCCTGGCGGCCACGTCCGCGGCCACCGCCGCCGGCAGTGTGCTGACGACCGGCAGCGCGAGCGGCCCCGCCGTCGCCGTCGGCGATGTCGTCGCCGCGTCGCTGTCCTCCGGCACGAACGCCAAGATCGCCACCACCTCGGGCGGCAGCACCGGCATCACCTGCAACGCCTCGGCCTTCTCGGCCACCGTCACCAGCAATCCCGCGGCGCCCGGCACCGCCACCGAGACGCTCAACTCCCACACCCTGAGCAGCTGTACGACCAACATCTTCGGGGCGACCGGTGTGCAGAGCATCACGGTCAACAACCTGCCGTACACCACGTCCGTGACCTCCGGCGGCAGTCTCACGGTGAGCGCGGGCAGCACCGGACCGATCCAGACCACGTTGAAGATCAACACCGTCCTGGGGGTGACGACCTGCGTCTACCGGGCCACCGGACTGACCGCGTCCCCCTCCAACACCGACAACTCGCTCACCTTCACGAACCAGTTGTTCACCAAGGCCAGTGGCCCGGGTACCTGCCCGGCCAACGGCTACTTCTCGGCGAAGTACGGCCCCGTCCAGGACACCACGCAGGCCGGCGCCCCGGTCTTCGTGAACTGACCCGGACCGGCCGCACACCCTGAAGACGTACGTTCCCCGGACCGATCGCGGTCGGGGGAACGTACGTCTCCGCAGCACATGCCCGATGCCGTGACGGTGCGTCAGTGGTCGCTGTCCAGCACCTCGTGCAGGGTCTTCGCGAAGTCCGCCGGGGCACCCTCCTGACCGAACTCGCCGCCCAGGAAACCACCGTGGTGGCTCGGGAAGCGCGTCAGCGCGGTGCCCACCCCGGTGGCGATCTCCGCAGCGGCGCGGGCGGGGAACTCGCCCTCCGACTCCTCGCCCGCCGCGATGACGATGCGAGTCGGAGCGGCCCGCAGCGCGTCGAAGTCGGGCCGGTAGCTCGTGCAGCCGCGCATGTTCTGGCCCAGCAGCGGGTCGTCGCGCGAGCCGTCGTCCTCGGTCGGCAGTCCGAAGTCGGCCGGAGAGGGCGCGGGCTCGTCCGCCCAGTTCGCCGGGAAGGGTCCCTTGCGGCTCGCCACCGCGAAGAACTTCGCCATCGCCGGTCCCATCCCCTCCCGCAGATAGGTGTCGTGGATGTCCGCGCAGGCCGCCAGCGCGGTCTCCCGGTCCGGGAGGACCTGCGCCGTCGGCGGCTCGTGCGCGACCAACGTACGCACCAGGTCTCCGTGCCGGGCCACCAGAGCGAGCGCGTTGACCGCCCCGCCGCTGCTCGCGAACAGGTCCACCGGTCCCGCGTCCAGCGCCTCGATCACGCGCCGCAGGTCGTCGGCGTGCTCCTCGGGGGTGGACTCCGTCGCGCCGTCGGTACGGTCGCTGCGGCTGACGCCCCGCGGGTCGTACGTGACGACGACCCGGTCGGTGAAGTGCGACGCAAGCGTCGCGAAACCGGTGGCATCCATGGGCGAGCCGATCATGAACAACGTGGGGTGATCGGCCGCTGCTCCGTCCGCGGTGCCCCGGATGTCGTACTGCAGTGTGGCGCCGGCGGCCTCGAGCGTACGGGTCTCGACATCAACCATGACCATTCCCTCCAACGTAACGGTGTCATGGGTTCAGACCGCCTCCGCCTCAGGAAGTCATCGCTCACGCGGCAATCCCTCGAGACGAGTTTCCGGAGTCGGTCCGGCGGTCACGAGGCCGTGCGGATCACGTCCGTCACCCTGCACTCCACCGTGCTCGCAACTGCGACAGGCTCTGCGCTCGGCCCTGCGAGGCCTGGCCCGGCGACAGGTGGTCGACGGTCGCGTTGGCCTCCGCCACGCGGTCGCGGGACGGCACCACGAACTCCACGCTGATGAGGTAGTCGCTGGGCTTGCTGCTGCGGTTCGTGACCGTCACCTCCGCGTGCGGCAACTTCGTGGCGGAGTCCACCTGGCAGGCGGTGATCCGCACGTCGCCGAGCGGGCCGTCGGGGTCGTCGCTGTCCGGGTCGTCGATGGAGAGGACCACGGCCACGATCCCACCGACGAACAGAAGGGCAAGCACGACGAGGACGATCAGGGTTGTGGTCAAGCAGGCGCGGCGCCCTTGCTGCGGGCCGGGCGGAGGCGGCTGAGCCGACCATCGCGGACCGCTGGGAGGAGCCGTCATGGTGTCCTCTCCGTCCTCGCTGCGCCCCCTCTCCTCCTTCCAGAATGCTCCGGGATCCCTCCGTCGGCACGCCGGGCTCGCCGAATGTCGCTGGGCGTCCGCGTCCGCCCCGGGGGATCATTCCCGGCATGGCTGATTGGGCGACGTATGTGGTGGTGCCGGAGGACGGCGGTACCGACGGGCACGAGGTGTACGAGGCGCGCTTCGGAGCGGTGGGCCTCGACCTCGACCTGCTGGCCGGGCCCGATGTCGTCGTTCCTCTCCTCCGCTCACGCAGCCGGGTGGAAGGGCGGTGGCGTGACGACGGGATGTGCGAGGCCGGGGCGCTGATCGATCTGCGGAGCAGGACCCTGCTGTTCTTCGCGCTGGAAGGTCCGGTCACGCAGATGCGCCATCGGGTCGCCACCTGGGAGCTGCTGCGGCGCGCCTGGCCGGGCTGGGAGCTGCGCTGGTCGTACGACGGCTCGGCCGAGCTCGCCGCTCGTCTGGGCCTGGACCCGGAGGGGGTGCGTGAACCGCATCGAACCATCTACCCGGAGTCGGCGCTGGACCTCGACGACGAGGAGCTGGCGGATCCCGACCCCCTGGTGCGCGTCGTCACGATCGGCGGGCCGGACACCGCCCGCTGCCATGTGCTCTCCGGTGTCAACGACCACCCCATCGCCGAAGGGCCCGCTCTCGTCGACCGTCTCGCCGACGCGCCGGACCACGGTGTGTACGCGCTCGCCGCCGATTCCGGGATCCATGTCGATCCCGCGCGGCGACGCGTCGGCTGGTGGCTGCTCGACGCCGTCGCGGGAGCGCCCGACATGGCGGCCCGCTGGCCGGGCTGGACGGTCGAGTTCTGGCAGGACCACTGGGAGGAGCATGTACGGCTGGCGGGCGGACGGTTCGTTCCCCCGGCGGTCGTGCCTGAGCAGGCCCGCGCCGAAGTGCGGAGCGAGGCCCTGGAGCACTGGTCCCCACGACCGCCCTCGCCCTCCGACTGGGTCGGCTGGATGCAGGCGGCGTCGCCGGAGTCCGTCCGTGACTCCGTGACCGCGACCCTCGGCGGAGACGAGCGCCCCGGCCGCTGATCCGGGCGCACGGCCCCGCCGCTCGCCGCAGTTGATCGACGGGGTCGGTAGGTTGGGGACATGCCGCATGTCCGCAACCGCACCCTCGCCCGCCCCGTCAGCCGCACCCGGCGCTGTCTTCTCGCCGCGGTCGCCGTCCTGACACTCGTCCCGCTCGGGGCCTGCGGCCAGGGCGGCACGGCGGCCACGCCGTCGTCATCACCGCCCTCGGCGCCGCGGGCGTCCGCGCCCGGGGCGGCCGCCGCGCGGCCCGTGAGTGCGCGGTTCCGCGAGCTCGAGCGGGCCTACGACGCGCGATTGGGTGTGTACGCCATCGACACCGGCAGCGGTCGTGAGGTGGCGTACAACGACAACGCCCGCTTCCCCTTCGCCTCCACCTTCAAGGCCCTCGCCGCCGGTGCCGTGCTGGACACGTACACCTCGGGCGGGATGGGCAGGAAGGTCTCCTACTCCCAGGGCGACCTGGTGGACCACTCCCCCATGACCGAGAAGCACGTGGGCACCGGCATGACCCTGAACGAGCTGTGCGACGCCGCCGTGCGCCACAGCGACAACACCGCGGCCAACCTCCTCCTCGATCAACTCGGCGGCCCCGAGAGGCTCGACGCGATGCTCGACGAGTGGGGCGACCAGGTCACCCGGATGGAACGCCGCGAGCCGCAGCTGAACGAATGGGCGCCGGGTGCCACGCGCGACACCAGTACACCGAAGGCACTCGCCCAGGACCTTCGCGCCCTGGTCGTGGGTGACGTCCTGGGCGCCGCCGAACGCGCCCGGTTGGCGACGTGGCTGAAGACGAGCACCACGGGCACGGAACTCATCCGGGCCGGGATGCCCAAGGGCTGGGTGGTCGGTGACAAGTCCGGGGCGGGCAGCACGTACGGCACGCGGAACGACATTGCCGTCGCCTGGCCGCCCGGCCGCGCGCCCGTCGTCCTGGCCGTCATGTCCAACCGCCCCGCGCTGGAAGCTCGTTACGACAACAAGCTGATCGCCGACGCTGCCGCCGTCGTCGCCGAGTCCCTGTCATGACGCGCACGAGCGCAGCCGCCGAGGACACGGCGATGATCTCCGTCCCCGCGGGGCGGGTGACGCTGTCGGACCGGCGGACGCAGCGCCGTTGGTCGGTGGACGTCGCCCCGTACGAGCTCGCGCGGTTCCCGGTCACGCAGGGGCGCTACGCCGACGTCACCGGACAGCGGCCGAGCACCGCGCAGGGGGATCGGCTACCCGTCGAGGGGGTGTCGTGGTGGGACGCCGTCCGGTTCTGCAACGCCCTGTCCGAGCGGGAAGGGTTCGCACCCGCCTACACCATCGACGAAACCGGTGAAGGCGACGGCATCGTGTGGGACAGGTCGGCCGGCGGCTACCGGCTGCCGACCGAGGCCGAATGGGAGCACGCCTGCCGCGCCGGTTCGGACGGACCGCGTTACGGGCCCCTCGACGAGATCGCCTGGTACCGCGGCAACTCCGGCGAGCGCCTTCACGAGGTGGGTGGCAGGCGACCCAACGCATGGGGGCTGCACGACATGCTCGGCAACGTGTGGGACTGGTGCTGGGACGTCTACGACGCCGAGGTCTACGGGTCCTACCGGGTGTTGCGCGGCGGTGGCTGGTTCGACGAGCACTGGAGCTGCCGGGCATCCGCGCGCCGTCGCAGCCACCCGACGTTCCGCGTCGACGACGTCGGCTTCCGCGTCGCACGCTCCGTCGCGCGTTCCGTCCCGGACTCCGTCGCGCGCTGACCGCGCACGGGCACGACCACGAACGCCGTCGCGATCGGCGCCACCCCGAACCACCTGGTACCACCTGGTACCACCTGGTACCACCTGGTACCACCTCGTCAAGGAGCAACTCCCCATGCGTCACGCGGATCTCGTCTTCCTCTCGGGTGCCGTCCTCACCATGGATCCCTCAGCCCCCCGCGCCACGGCACTGGCCGTCGCCGGGGAGCGGATCGTCGCGGTCGGCGGCGACGAGGAAGTACGTGAGCTGGTCGGGCCGGGAACTCGGGTGGTGGACCTGGCGGGGCGCGCACTGCTGCCGGGATTCCAGGACGCGCATGTGCATCCGGTCTACGCCGGGCTGGAGTTGGGGGCCTGCGACCTGTCGGGGACCACGGACCTCGACGAGTACCGGCGGCGGATCACGGCCTACGCCGCCGCCCATCCCGAGCGCCCGTGGATCACCGGGGCCGGCTGGTCGATGGAGAGCTTCCCCGGCGGACTGCCGACCCGGCAGATACTCGACGAGCTGGTGCCCGACCGTCCGGTCCTGCTGACCAACCGGGACCACCACGGCGCCTGGGCCAACACCCGCGCCCTGGAGCTGGCGGGCGTGACCGCCTCGACGCCCGACCCGGCCGACGGGCGCATCGAACGCGAACCGGACGGCACCCCCTCGGGCATGTTGCAGGAGGGCGCGGTCCTCGTGGTCGGCCGGGTCGTGCCTGCGCCCACCGCCCATGACCTGCTGGCCGGACTCGAGCGCGCCCAGCGGCTGCTGCACTCGTACGGCATCACCGCCTGGCAGGACGCCATCCTCGGCTCGTACGGAGGCCATCCCGATGTCTCCGAGACCTATCTGACGGCCGCCGAAAGCGGTCTTCTGACCGCCCGTGTCAACGGCGCCCTGTGGTGGGACCGCGACGCCGGGGCCGAGCAGATCCCCCACCTCGTCGAGCGGCGCGAGGCGCTGCGCCACGGCCGGTTCCGGGCCGACTCGGTGAAGATCATGCAGGACGGCGTGGCCGAGAACTTCACGGCCGCCATGACCGCTCCGTACCTCGACTCCTGCGGCTGCGCCACGGGCAACGCCGGCCTGAGCTTCGTCGACCCCGTCGCCCTGCGCGGGTACGTCACCGAGCTCGACGCCCTCGACTTCCAGGTGCATTTCCACGCCCTGGGCGACCGCGCGGTCCGTGAGGCCCTGGACGCCGTCGAGGCCGCCCGGAAGGCCAACGGACAGCGCGGCAACCGTCATCACCTCGCCCATCTCCAGGTCGTGCACCCCGACGACATCGGCCGCTTCGCACAGCTCGGCGCGGTCGCGAACCTGCAGCCCCTGTGGGCGGCGCACGAGCCGCAGATGGACGAGCTGACCATTCCGTTCCTCGGCCCGGAGCGTGCGGCCTGGCAGTACCCGTTCCTGGATCTGCACCGCAGCGGCGCGCGGCTGGCGGCGGGCAGCGACTGGCCCGTCAGCTCCGCCGCACCCCTGGAGGGGATCCACGTCGCGGTCAACCGGGTCGAGCCGGGCCGTGACCCCGAGCGGATCTTCCTGCCGCATCAGCGGCTCGACCTCTCCACGGCCCTCACCGCCTACACGGCAGGCTCCGCGTACGTCAACGGACTCGACGACACGGGAACACTGCGGCCGGGCGGGCTCGCCGACCTCGTCGTCCTGGACCGCGACCCGTACACCGTGTCCGCCCCGGAACTGGCGGGCCTGCGCGTGGAGGCCACGTACGTCGGCGGCCTCGGCGTCTTCGAGGGCTGAACCGTCCCGATCGCGCGGATCAGAGGCTCGCGTCGCGGTGCGTGGGCCGGCCGTCGAGGACGGTGAGGAGGACGGGCAGGTCCGGCAGTTCGGTGGCCGCGACGGTGAGCGGGTTGTCGGCGAGGACGGTGAGGTCGGCGCGGTATCCGACGGCCAGTCGGCCCGCCTCACGGTCCTCGCCCGCCGCGAACGCGGGGCCGAGAGTCATCCCCTGGAGCGCCTCCAGGGGTGTGAGCGCCTGCTCGGGGCCGTGCGGCGGCTGGGTGAGGTCGCGGCTCGGGCGGCGGTGCCGGGCGCCCGCCATGACGCCGAGCGGCGGGAACGGCGCGATGGGCCAGTCGGATCCGAGGACGACGGATGCTCCGGAGTCCCGCAGGTCGCGGCAGCGCCAGGCGCGGGAGGCCCGCTCCTCGCCGAGGCGGCGGGACCAGTTGTCGGTGTGGTCGGCGCGGGTGAAGTCGCAGCAGTGCGTGGGCTGCATGGACGCGATGACGCCCAGCTCGGCGAAGCGGCGCAGCGTGTCGTCCGGCACGCTCTCGATGTGCTCGATGCGGTGCCGTACCCCGCTGCGGTCGCCGGCCTGGGCCTTCTCCACGGAGTCGAGGACATGGCGGACGGCCGCGTCGCCGATGGCGTGCGTGGCGGTCGGCACCCCGGCCCGGTGCAGTTCGCCGATGATGTGGGTGTAGGCGGCGGGATCGGGCCAGAAGGCGTGGGTGGACTCCCCGTGGCAGTCCGGGTGCTCGAGCCAGGCGGTGCCGTTGTCGATCGTGCCGTCCATGAAGAGCTTGACGCCGGCGGTGCGCCAGAGTGCGCCGCCGGTGCCCTGCTGCTCGATCAGCGCGCGCAGCCCGTCCGCGTCGGTGCCGGGCTGGCACCAGGGCGCGACGCGCAGGCGCAGGGGAAGCGCGCCGACCGCGTCGAGTTCGGCGTAGAGGGAGAGGCTCTCGCCGTTGGCGTCCATGGCGTGCCCGCCGGTCAGACCGGCCGCGGCCATGGCGCGCAGCGCGGCGGCGAGGCGCTCCCGGCGTTCGGGGTGCGTGGGCTGCGGTGCCGCGCGCTCGACGAGCTCGCAGGCGGCATCCTCCAGGAGCAGGCCGGTGGGCCGGCCGGCGTCGTCGCAGACGATCTCGGCGGCCTGGTCGAAGGTTCGGGGTCCGTCGACCCCGGCCAGTTCGAGCGCGCGGGGGCTGGCGAGCATGGAGTGGGCGTCGAAGAGCTGGAGAAGGGCCGGTACGCCGTCGAGTACAGGGGCGAGTGCGGCCGACTCGACGGGCCGGTCGCCGAACACGTTGGGGTCCAGGCCCCAGCCGAAGAGCCATGCGCCGCTCTCCAGCGTCCTGATCTCGCGGGCGAGTGCCTCGCGCACGGAGTCGAGGTCGGTGCAGCCCGACAGGTCGAGGCCGTGGGTGAGTTCGGCGCCGGAGACGGGGTGGAGATGGCCGTCGGTCAGGCCAGGGGTGACGACGCCTCCCTTGAGGTCGACGACGGTCGTCGAGGAGTCGGCGAGCGCGCGGATCTCGCGGTCGTCCCCCAGGGCGGAGATCCGCCCTCCGGCCACGGCCAGGGCACTCTCCGGCAGGAGACGTCCGGTGACCGGGTCGAGCATGCGGGCGGAGAGCAGGACGAGAGAGGTGCGCACAGGGGCTCCAGGAAGAAGCGGGAGGAAGGGCGGGGCAGTGGTCGGTCAGTGGGGGGTGGTGGGCGCGGGGCGGCCGCCGGCCTCGCCGGACGAAGCAGTGCCGGGGGAAGCGTCCCCGCCGGCCTCGCCGGAGGGCGCCCCGGTGCCGGTGCCGGTGGCTTCCCCGGCACCCGGATCCGGTAGCGGGGCGACCCGGTCGAGGCTGCCGCTCGCCAGACCGAGTTCGCGTTCCGCCGTGGTGACGGCCATACGCGTCACCACCTCCGGCCGGTTGCTGCGGTCGGTGTTCGCGTGGGCGCCGAGGCCGTCGAGGACGACCAGGATCTGGATGGCCGTCGCGCGGGGGTCGTCCGTACGGAACTCCCCGGTTCCGACTCCGTCCCGGATGAGCCCCTCCAGCCTGTCGTCGGAGGCCAGCTCCTGCTCGGCGACCCGGTCGCGCAGCAGGGGCCGGTAGCGGCTGAGGTGCCGGGCGTTGATCCAGAGCCGGCTGATGTCGTCGTACGCCTCTCCGACGGAGAGGGCGAAGTAGCGCGCGAGGTACTGCGTGGGGGTCCCGTCGGACCGGTCCGCGGGCAGCAGCGCGTCGAGCTCGCCTGTGGCCGCCGTGCTGAACGCCTCGGCGACGAGATCCTCCGCCGAGGGGAAGTAGTGGCTGATCAGACCCGGTCGTACGTCGAGCTCCTCGGCGATCCGCCGGAGGGTGACGGTTTCGAGGCCCTCGGTCAGGGCGACCCGGGCCGCGGCCTCGACGATCTCCGCCCGCCGGGCCTCCGGTGACTTGCGAACTCGTTTGCGCTGGACGCTTGACGACATACCGGCGATGCTATTGAGTGTGCGACCAATAAGCAAGCAGGTGCGCACCACACGTATCCGGAGGACCTCATGACTTCCACCATTCCCGACCCGCGCCCCGGCGCCGATGGCGCGCCGCCGGTCACCGACCGGGCGGGACGGGTCGAGGTCCACGGCATCGATCACATCCCCGACGGCGAGCGTCATGGACGACCCCGTGAGCTGTTCGCGATCTGGGCGGCGGCCAACGTGAACTACCTCAGCCTGGTCATCGGCGGGGCTCTGATCCTCATGGGCCTGAGCCTGGCGCAGGCTCTCCTGGTGATCGTGGTGGGCAATCTGTTCTGGCTGCTCACCGGAGTACTGGCGATGTCCGGGCCGGCGGCGGGCGCGCCCAGCGAGGTGATCACGCGTGCGATGTACGGCGTCCGCGGCAACCGTGTGAACAACGCGGTCACCGGCTGGATGATCTCCGTCTGCTACTTCGCCCTGAATCTGGCCGCGGCCGCGAGCGCGGCCTTCGCTCTCGTCGAGAAGGTCGGCCTCCCGACGAACACCGTCGTCAAGACCGCCGTCGTCCTGGCCATCGCCGCGCTCACCCTGACCATCAGCGTCTACGGACACGCACTGATCGTGAAGCTGTACCTGCCGATCACGATCGCCCTGACCGCCGCGTTCGGTGTGGTCGCCTACGCGGTGCTGATGCGCGCGGACTTCGGCCACGGACCCGACGCGCCGCTGACCGGTGTCGACCTGTGGGCGACGCTTCTCGCCGGCGTCACCGTCATCGCCTCCGGCCCGCTCTCGTACACGACGAGCGCGGACTTCTCCCGCTACCTGCCCCGTACGGCCTCCTCGAGGGCAGTCGTCGGCTGGACCGCACTCGGCGGCTTCCTGCCGAGCGTCGCGGTCTGCTCGCTCGGCGCGCTGGCCGCGACGGCGGTCGACATGACCGACCCGCAGACCGCGCTGGAGGAGATCCTGCCCGGCTGGTTCTACCCTGTCTTCCTGATCGCCCTGGTCCTCGGCACGATCTCGATCAACGCCCTGACCGCGTACAGTGCCGGTCTCGCCCTCCAGGCCGTCGGTATCCGCATCCGCCGTTCGCTCAGCGTGATCGTCGACGGCACGGTCGCCTCCGCGCTCACCCTGTACGCGCTGCTGGTGTCCAACTTCCTGGACACCGTCAGCAACGTGCTCCAGCTGACCGTCGTCCTGCTGGGCCCGGCGACGGCCCTCTACGCCACCGACATCCTGCTGCGCCGCAACCGCTACGACGGGCTCGCGCTCATGGACGAGACCCGGCAGAGCCCCTTCTGGTACTCCGGCGGTGTCAACCTGTCCGGCGCCATCGCACTCGGCGCCGGTGTGACCGCGGCCGCGCTCTGCGTCAACACCGCGTACACGGGCCCGATCGCCGCCGCCCTGACCGGCATGGACCTGGCGCTGCCCGTCGGCATCGCGGTCACCTCCGCGGTCTACGCGCTGCTGATGCGGAACTCCGCTTCCGTACGCGCCGCCCGCGCGGGCGGCTGAGCGTCGGCGTCGGCGTCGGACGGGGCGTGGCCTCGGAGGGCATCGGCCAGGCTCGCCACAGGACGGGCGAAGATCCCCGCCAGTACGTGACGCTGACGCTCCGTCAGCGGCGTGACGAAGACGACGGCGTCGGCCCCGGTCCGCTCACAGAGCTCGACGGCTTCGCGCAGCTTGCCGGAGCCGAGCACGGTCCGTGAGGAGTACGGCGACCCCATCAGCCGCGCCCCGCCCCTGGACACGCCCCGGCGCTGGACGACCTCCCCCACGACCCGCCCGCCCCACGCCGCCACCTCTCCGGTCGCGGCCTCCATGAGGGCACCGAAGTCCTTCCGGCGGGCGGAGAAGAACCCCACCAGAACCAGACGGCTCCCGGCAACAACCGCGTCCGGCACGGCAGTCACCCCGGCCGCGCCCACCCGCGCGCGCCGGGCGAGCCCGCGGTCGCGCCTCCGGTTCCGGTCCATGCCGCCAGCGTAAGGGGTCCACTTCTCGCAAACCTCTTGCTGCTGCAAGTAACATGCAACAGGCTGTCCGGGTCCTTACTTCCCGCCTGGAAACGGAGCCCCGTCATGCCCCCTCTGTTGCCGGACACCGGACCTCAACGCGTCATCACCGCCTCGAACTTCGTCAACACGGTCGGCAGCGGCCTCTATCTGACCGCCGGGGTCCTGTACTTCACCCAGGCGGTGCACCTTCCGGCGAGCCAGGTGGGCCTGGGGCTCGGGATCGCCGGGTTCGTCTCGCTCGCCGTGGGCATCGCCGTGGGCCGCCTCGCGGACACCCGCGGAGCACGCGGCGTGTACGCGGTCACCCTCGTGGTGCGCACGGCGGCCACGGCGGCATTCGTGTTCGCCGACGACTTCTGGCTGTTCGTCCTGGCGGTCTGCGCGGCCACCGGGGCGCAGGCGGCGGGGCTTGCCGCACGCAGTCCCCTCATCCGGCACTACGGAGGGGACCGGCCGCAGCGCTTCCGCGCCTATCTCCGCTCGGTGACCAACATCGGCATCTCGCTCGGCGCCCTGCTGGCGGGCTGGGTCGTCCAGGTGGGCACGCACACCGCGTACCAGCTCCTGGTCGTCGGCAACGCGATCGCCTTCGCGGCCTCCGCTGTGATCCTGGTCCTCCTGCCGCCGGTCGCTCCCGGCCCTGCCGTGGACGGCCCTCGCTGGGTCGCTCTGCGGGACCGGCCCTATCTTCTGCTCACGGCTCTCGACGGCATCATGGCCATCCAGTTCAAGGTGCTCACCGTGGCCATCCCCCTCTGGCTTATCTACGCGGTCACCGCACCGCGCTGGCTCATCTCGGGCACGATGCTCGCCAACACCGTCATCGTCATCGCCTGCCAGGTGCGCGCCAGCCGCGCCGTCGACTCCCCCGCCGCCGGCGGAGCCGCCTACCGACGATCGGGTGTGGCCTTCCTCGTCTCCTGCTCACTGATCTCGCTGTCGGCGGGAGCACCGACGTGGGCCGCCGTGGCGCTGCTCATGACCGCGGTGGTCGTCCACACGATCGGCGAACTGTGGCATGCCGCCGGGGGCTTCGAGGTGTCGTTCGCCCTCGCGCCGAGACATGCCACCGGCCAGTACCTGGGCGTGTTCGGCCTCGGTGCCGGTCTCGCCGAAACCCTCGGGCCCGGACTGCTCATCGCGCTCTGCATCACCTGGGGGCGACCCGGGTGGTACGTCGTGGGTGCGCTGTTCGCCCTGACGGGCATGGCCGCGCCCCTGGCAGTCCGCCGGGCGCAGCGTCATCAGCCCGTCGGCCCCGACGAAGACGCGACGGGCGACGGGCGGACGCCACCGGCGCGCAGGGCGCCGGTGGCGTCGCTTTCTCAGTCGTAACCGATGTCCGAGGCGGTGTACTTGCAGTGCGTGCCGTCGGGTCCGCTGCCCAGTTCGACGGGCTCCTTGCCCGTCGTGTTGCCCTGGAAGCGGACGCACGGCTTGATCTTCCTGCCGCTGTCGCCGTGGATCCGGACGTTGCGCAGGGCGGCGGTGTCCCCGTAGTTCGCGTTGATGCCGACGAGCGACTTGCCGGGGGCGGTCACGTCCACGTCATTGACGATGACCGAACGGCGGTACTGCTTGGAGCAGTTGCCGCAGGTGCGCACGAGCTTGCCGAACTCGGAGACCTGGAACTTGGTGACGACCAGCTTGCCTGCGCCGTTGAACTGGAACACCTTGTCGGAGGCCTTGCGGGCGCCGCCGCCGTAGACCGAGTACACGGAGTCCGCCGAGGTGCCCTTGAAGGTGGCGGCGTCCTCGCCGACGTCCTCCCACCAGACGTTCTGGATCGTGCAACTGCCCATGCAGTGGATGCCGTCGGCGGCCGGAGAGCCGAGCACGACGTTCTTGAGGACGGCGCCGTCCTTCAGCTTGAAGAGCGGGGCCTGCCCTTCGTCCTGCCCGCCCCCGCCGAGTGCGCCGCTCCCGTAGAAACGCTGGAGCTTGCCGTCGTACGTCCCGGAGACCTCGATCGTGCTGGTGACCGGCTTGTCCCCCTTGGCCTTGGGCCAGGCGCCGCCCGCGCTCGCCGGGCTCGTCAGGGTGGTCGCCAGGACGGCGGTGGTCAGTCCGAGCGTGGCGGCGGCCGCGGAGAGGACGACGACGCGCTTGGGCCGTCTCTTGTGTCTGCTCATGAATCCCATGCCTTCGATGTGGGGGGTCTGTACGGTCCTTGCGCCTCCTTGTCGCCGCCGCCCGGGCCGAAGGTTGCCGTCCAACCGGGATTCCTTCCACGCGCTGTCCCGATCCGACGGTCCATCAGGTCAACTGTCCCGGACTCTTGACTCGGGTCGTGGCAGTCGGGATTCTCGACACACCCTCAGCGCGGAACATGACAACTCACACGCCGCGCCGCCTACCAGCCGACCGAGGACGTGAGTGATGTCCCTGACGCGCCCCCCACGCAGCTCCACGACCAGCAGGCGCAGAGCCCTGACCGTGCTGTCGCTGCTCCTGGCCACGATGGCTGCCATGCTGCTCGGCCCCGCGCCCGGTTCCGCAGCCGCCGACACCTGGTGGAACCCCGTCGCCCGGCCCCAGCCCGACTCCGAGATCAACATCACGGGCGAGCCCTTCAAGGGCACCAACGCCCAGGGCGAGGTGCGCGGGTTCGTCGACGCGCACAACCACCTGATGTCGAACGAGGCCTTCGGCGGACGCCTCATCTGCGGCAAGACCTTCTCCGAACTGGGCGTCGCCGACGCGCTCAAGGACTGTCCCGAGCACTACCCCGACGGCTCGCTCGCGATCTTCGACTTCATCACCAAGGGGGGCGACGGCAAGCACGACCCGAACGGCTGGCCGACCTTCAAGGACTGGCCGGCCCATGACTCGCTGACCCACCAGCAGAACTACTACGCCTGGGTGGAGCGGGCCTGGCGCGGCGGGCAGCGGGTGCTCGTCAACGACCTGGTCACCAACGGTGTGATCTGCTCGGTGTACTTCTTCAAGGACCGCGGCTGCGACGAGATGGACTCCATCCGCCTGCAGGCCAGGAAGACGTACGAGATGCAGGCCTTCATCGACAAGATGTACGGCGGACCGGGCAAGGGCTTCTTCCGGATCGTCACCGACAGCGCCCAGGCCCGCGAGGTCATCGCGCAGGGCAAGCTGGCCGTGGTGCTCGGCGTCGAGACCTCCGAGCCCTTCGGCTGCAAGCAGATCCTCGACATCGCGCAGTGCTCCCGGGCGGACATCGACCGCGGCCTGGACGAGCTGCACGGGCTCGGCGTGCGCAGCATGTTCCTGTGCCACAAGTTCGACAACGCGCTCTGCGGGGTCCGCTTCGACTCCGGGGCGCTCGGCACGGCGATCAACGTGGGTCAGTTCCTCTCCACCGGGACCTTCTGGAAGACCGAGCAGTGCGCGGGCCCGCAGCAGGACAACCCGATCGGCCTGGCCGCGGCGCCGAACGCGCAGAAGGAGCTGCCGGCCGGCGTGAGCGTGCCCGGGTACAGCCAGGACGCCCGGTGCAACACCCGCGGGCTCACCGAACTCGGCGAGTACGCGGTGCGCGGGATGATGAAACGCAAGATGATGCTGGAACTGGACCACATGAGCGTGAAGGCCGCCGGCCGGGCCTTCGACATCATGGAGTCGGAGTCCTACCCCGGCGCGATCTCCTCGCACAGCTGGATGGACAGCAGCTGGACCGAGCGGCTGTACAAGCTCGGCGGGTTCGCCGCCCAGTACATGAACGGGTCGGAGGCGTTCAGCGCGGAGGCCAAGGCCAAGGACGCGCTGCGCGACAAGTACGGGGTCGGCTACGGCTACGGCACCGACATGAACGGTGTCGGCGGCTGGCCCGGCCCGCGCGGCGCCGACGCGCCGAACAAGGTCACGTACCCCTTCCGCAGCGTCGACGGCGGCTCGGTCATCGACCGGCAGACCACCGGGCAGCGCAGCTGGGACCTCAACACCGACGGCGCCTCGCACGTCGGACTCGTGCCGGACTGGATCGAGGACATCCGCAAGGTCGGTGGTCAGGGCGTGGTGGACGACCTGTTCCGCGGCGCCGAGTCCTACCTCGACACCTGGGGCGCCTCCGAGCAGCATCGGGCCGGGGTGAACCTGGCCTCGGGCGCGGCGGCCTCCGCTTCCACCACGGAGTGGTGGAACCCGTTCGTCACCTACGCGCCCGGCCGGGCCGTGGACGGCAACCTGGGCACCCGCTGGGCGAGCGAGTGGAGGGAGGGCCAGTGGCTGCGGATCGACCTCGGGCAGCCGCAGCTGGTCAAGCGCATCACCCTCGACTGGGAACGGGCGTACGGCAGGGCGTACCGCATCGAGGTGTCCGACGACGACGCCGCGTGGCGTACCGTCTGGTCGACCGAGGCCAGTGACGGCGGGCTGGACACGGCCAGATTCGCCGGCACGACGGCCCGGTACGTACGGATCCAGGGAGTACAGCGCGCCACCGACTGGGGGTACTCGCTCCACGAGGTGGGCGTCTACAGCGGCTGAGCCGCAGCGAGACAGAGCGACAAGGCACGGCCGCCGGGCCGGGCGGGGTGGATCCGATCGGGTCCGCCCGGCCCGGCCCGCGCGCCGCTCCCCGGGGGCGGCAGACCGCAGAACCGAAAGGATCCACCCTATGTCCCGCAGGCCGCTCGCCGAACGCCGTCGGCAACTGACCGAGGCCGCGATCCGAGCGATGACCCGGGACGGCGTCCCGAGGACGACGACCCGGTCCATCGCCGCGGAGGCGGGGGTGTCGCTGAGCGTCTTCCACTACTGCTTCGACTCCAAGCAGGCGCTCCTGGAGTCCGTGATCACGACGATCACCGACCATTACGTGGGGGTCGTCAAGGAGGCGCTGCGCCCGCGAGCCACCTTCCGGGAAACGATCCGGGCCGGTTTCGACGCCTACTGGGACCATGTCCGCGCCCACCCGGGCGAGCACATGCTCACGTACGAGCTCACCCAGTACGCCCTGCGCACACCGGGGTTCGAGCCGCTGGCGCGCCGCCAGCACGAGCGGTACGCCGAGATCTACCACGGCCTCATCGAGGAGGTCAGCGCCGGTATGGGGCTCGAACTCCGGGTCTCCGTCCCGGTCCTGGCCCGCTATCTGGCCGCCGTGACCGACGGGCTGACCCTGAACTTCCTCGTCCTGGGCCACGACCCGGAGGCCTCGGCGACGATCCTCGACCTGATCACCGACCAGGTCGCCGCACTCGCCGGCGACGGTGCGGCCGGTGCCGACCTCGGCGCCGGGCCCGGGCTCGCGCTTTCGTGAGGCGGGCCGTCTCCCGCCGGGGAGCGGCTACTTCGTCGCCGCTCCCCGCCCGAACATGGCGATCAGCCGCGTCAGGCTGTCCTCCTCGTACCCCTCGGCCGCCGCCCTCCTGCGACTCCGACTGGCTCGACGGCTGCCCGGTCACCTCCACCGTCGTCGGCACGGCGACCAGCGCCCCGGACATCCAGCAGGCGGCGGCCGAGGCGTTCGCACGGTGGCGGGCGGTGGTCGCCGAGAAGCTGCGCGACACGGGATTCACCGCAGCCGACGCCGAGGAGCTGGCGCACACGGTGATCGCCACGCTGGAGGGCGCGGAACTGGCGGCCCAGGTCGCCCGCAGCGTGGAACCACTGGAGGTCGCGGGGCGGCATCTGGCACGTCTGCTCTCCTCGTACCGGTGACGCCCCGCGACAACACCGATCGCGACACCCGTCAGTGCGCCGCGGGTCGCGGTCCGCGGCCAGAAGCCGTCCAGGACGCGGCTAGCGCCCGCTCGGTGCGGATTGCTCCCACCACCGCACATGGGCTGCCGCGTCGGCGACCGGCTCGATGATCTCCCAGCCCTCGACGATCAGCCCACCGGCAAACCGCCAGATGTCGACGCCCGCGATCCCCGGCCCCGCGTCGCCCGCGATCCGGCGCCGCGAATGCATCATCACGTGATCACCGTCGGCCAGGACGTGATGGACCTCGACGCGCAGGTCGTCCAACGGCACCGCGCGTACGGCGGCGAGCCATTCCGCCTTGGTGGACGAGGTCGAGTCCGGCCGGTGATGGACGAAGTCGTCACTCAGCAGCGTCGCGAGCGCGTCGACGTCACCCGTCCCGACCAGCCGCGCGAGCGCCTGCTCGACGATGCTCTTGTTCTCCGCGTCCGTGGTCATGGACGCAGTGTGTTCGGCGGTTGCGAGGCTTGTCGATGAACTCCGATGTCATGGCGTACGGCTCCACCATGCGCCATCCTGGCGATCATGCACACGGTCGGAGAGCTCCTGCGGCAGTGGCGGCATCGCCGGCGACTCAGCCAACTCGACCTCGCGATCGCCGCCGACGTGTCGGCACGTCACGTCAGTCTGGTGGAGACCGGCAAGTCCAGACCGAGCGCCGACATGGTCCTTCGCCTCGCGGATCAGCTCGATGTGCCGCTGCGTGATCGCAACCAGCTGTTGCTCGCCGCCGGCTTCGCGCCCCGGTACACCGAGCGCCCGCTCGACAGCGACGCGTTGTCGGCGGCCCGGGACGCGGTCGGGAGGGTGCTCCGCGCGCACGAGCCGTACCCGGCGCTGGTCCTCGACCGCCGATGGAACGTCGTGATGACGAATCGCGCGGTCGACCCGTTCTTCGCGGACGTCGCCCCCGACCTGCTGCGGCCGCCGATCAACATGGTGCGGTTGGCACTCGACCCGCACGGGCTCGCTCCGCGGCTCGTCAACCTGGCCGACGTACGTACGGTGTTCCGCGCCCGCGTCGCGCGTCAGCTCGCCACGGCTCCCGACGCCGAACTCACCGCGCTCTACGAGGAACTGCTGACGCCGGCGTCCGAGGACACGGCGAGCCTGGCGGTCGAATCCGACACGGTGATCCCGATGGTCTTTCGCTTCGGCGGACGAGGGCGAGAACTCCGGCTGTTCTCGACCACCACCACCTTCGGCAACCCGATGGACATCACGCTGGCCGAGGTCACGATCGAGTCGTACTACCCGGCGGACGCGGAGAGCGCGGCCTGCTTCACGGAGGCCGACGGCTGACCCATCCGTCTCTCGCCGGCGTCCAGCGCGGGGGCGATGACGGTGAAGGCTCGGGCGACCAGGTCGGTGGGGTTCTCGGTGGCGGCCTCCCCGGCACTCCACCTGCGCAGCGTGACGTCGAAGGCGGTGAGCGCCATCCCGGCAGCCAGCCGCGGGTAGAGATCGGCGACGGGGTCGAGTCCCAGACGCTCCGCCAGCTCCGCCGTGAGGTCGTCGCCCCATTGCGACCGGCGCTCCAGGAAGCGTCCGTGCAGGGCGGGGGTACGCAGAATCAACCGCACCACGCGCAAGGCCCGTTCGGTGTGGTCGGGATGGTCGGTGCAGGCGTCGATGGGAACCGAGACGGCGTGCCGGAGCGCGACGGAGGGCGGTTCACCGGCGGGGCGGGCGGCCAGTTCGGCGCGGATGCCGTCGCCCATCTCGGCCAGGAACTGGACGACCACGTCCTCCTTGGACGCGAAGTAGCGGAAGAACGTCCTCTTGGACACGCCGGCCGTGGCGACGATCTCGTCGACGGTGACCGCGTCGAAGCCTTTCACCGCCAGCAGTTGTAGCGCCGCTTCGGTCAACTCGTCGGCGACGAGCTGACGTTTGCGCTGGGCCAGGCTCATGTCAGGGCGAGAAGTCACCCGACCATGGTAACCCCATGCCCTCCGTGACACTCAGGCGCATCTTGACACTTGGTGTCATGAACGGCAGCGTGTGCCGCATGACAGATCATCAGCACTGGACCGCCGATCGGATCCAGGACCAGACCGGGCGGGTGTTACTCGTCACCGGAGCCGGCAGCGGCCTCGGCCTGGCGACCGCCCGAGCGCTCGCCCGGCGGGGCGGGCACGTGATCCTCGGCGTACGGGACGAGGCGAAAGGCCGCCGCGCGGTCACGGAGATCACCACCGAGCATCCGGGCGCACAACTCGAGGTTCGCCGCCTCGATCTGGCCGACCTCAACTCGGTCCGCGCGTTCGCCGCCCGGTTGCACACCGACCACGGCCGCCTGGACGTGCTCGTCAACAACGCGGGCGTGATGGCTCCGCCACGGTCGCTGAGCGCCCAGGGCCACGAGCTGCAGTTCGCCTCCAACCACCTCGGCCACTTCGCACTCACCGGACTGCTGCTCGAGCTCCTGGCCCTCGGGGACGACCCCCGTGTGGTCACGGTGACTTCGCTCAATCACCGCAAGGCCCGTATCCGCTTCGACGACCTGGCCGGCGAGCACGGATACTCGCCCATGGCCTTCTACGACCAGTCGAAGCTCGCCAACGCCGCCTTCGGGTACGAGCTCCACCGGCGCCTGGCCGAGGCGGGCAGCCCGTTGCGAAGCGTGCTCGCCCACCCCGGCTACACCGCCACCGGTCTCCAGACCGGTGCGCCGGTCGGTCCGGTGCGGCTGGTCTTCGGCCGGCTGCTCAGGCCGCTCGCTCAGCAGCCGGCCCGTGGTGCGCTGCCGCAGCTGTACGCGGCGACCGACCCAAGCGTGTCGAGCGGCGAGTTCATCGGGCCGGACGGCCGCGGCGAACTGCGCGGCGGCCCGACGCGGGTTCGGCTGTCCGCCGCGGCGACGGATCCGGGGATCGGCCACCGCCTGTGGGAGGTGTCGGAACGGCTGACCGGCGTGCGGTTCACCTATAAAGGGCGCATGGCAAGCGTCGAACGCTACGAGCTGACATTTCCCGTGTCGGGTGACTCCATCGTCGTCACCCGCACGGACCGCAAGGGCGCCGGCGGGCACCCGGTGTACGCCGACGAGACCGGCATCGTGCGGGCCGAGATCGACGAGCAGGGCAACGTACGGATACTGGCCAGCGGAGGCCACCAGAGTCACGACGTGCCCGTACGCGCGGCTCCCGCGTCGTGACCTCCGGCCGAACGCGACCCGTCAGGCGTGGTTCGTCAGGCGCGGCCCGTCACGCGTAGGGGTCGAACGGGATCCCGGACGGCTTCGCCTTCGCCAGATGGCCGGCGAAGTTGCTGTCCTTGAGGCCGAAGACGGCGCTGCCGAAGTTGGCCTGGCTCAGCTTGTCGCGGAGCCCGGCGGGGTAGCCGTTCCAGCCGACCAGGGCGGGGAACTGCCACTGGCGCTTGTGGTTCTCCGGCGGCTCGTCGTTGGAGTTGGCGGGCCGGAAGCAGTGCGTGCTCAGACCGTCCTTGTGGTAGACGACCTTGGGGTGTGTCCCGTCCCACCGGATCTGGTCGCGGCCGTGGGTGTTGAAGTTTCCGTGCGCGGAGGTGGAGACGTACCGGGCCTCGTTGTTCTGGATCCACACCACGACGTGCTCCCAGTCGTGGCGGTGCCCGCCGAGCCCGCTGCCCGCCACGGCCTGGTCCTTCTCGAAGTAGAGGCCGTACATGACGGCGCACCAGCCGTTGTTGCACTTCGAGCGCGCGTAGCCGTTGGTGTTGTCGAGGTCCCAGGAGTCCCGGCACTGGCCGTTGAGGGCACCGGACGGATTGAGACCGCCGTTGACGGTTCCGTCCGGACCGATGGCCGGCGTGGGGTAGCAGCCGTCCGTGTCGTAGTCGAAGGCGGGCTGGAACGTCTGCTCCAGCCCGTCCGCCGACGCGGGCAGCGCCGTGGGCGGCGCGGCGAGGGCGCTGCCCGGAACGGCGACGACCAGCGCGATGCTGCTGCCGAGGATGAGCGAGACCCTGCGGATCCGCGAACTCGTCTTCACCTGTGTCCTCCTGATGGGCCGCCGTATGGGGGTGCGCGGCTGCGACTGACATGCCCACATCAGTCTTGCCGTACCCCTGCGAACCTCGGAGGACCTTCCGGTGGACGTGCGATGAAGGCGGGCCGAGTCCTGGCCGCGGGTCGCGCCCGCCGACAGGGACGGACCGTGGGTCAGACCTTCGCCTCGGACACGGGGCGCGAGGGGGCGGTGGTCCCGGGGGTGTCCGCCCCCGGGCGTACCGGAATGAGGATGGCGACCACCGCCGCCGCGAGGCCCACGGCGCTGCCGATCAGCAGGGCGGCACGGAAGGCGTCCTCGGAGGGCAGCAGATGGCCGCCGAAGTCCGTGGTCATCTGCGCCAGGACGACGCCCATCACGGCTGCCGAGACCGAGCTGCCGATCGAACGCATCAGTGTGTTGAAGCTGTTGGCCGACGCGGTCTCCGAGACGGGCACGGCGCCCATGATGAGGGCGGGCATCGCGCCGTACGCCAGGCCGACACCCGTGTTGCAGACGAGGGTGACGACGAGCAGACCGCCGGTGGACTCCATGAGCGGCAGGGCGGACGCGTACCCGAGCGCGATGACCAGGCTGCCGACGGCCAGGGTGACCTTGGGACCGCGGGCGGCGGTGAGCTTGGCTCCGAGCGGGGCGAGGACCATCATCATCAGGCCCGCGGGGGCCATCCACAGCCCCATCGCCAGCATCGACTGACCCAGGCCGTAGCCGGTGGCCTCGGGCAGCTGGAGGAGCTGCGGCACGACCAGCGACTGGGCGTACATCGCGAAACCGACCAGGATCGAGGCGCCGTTCGTCATCAGCACCTGCGGGCGGGCGGTGACGCGCAGGTCCACCAGCGGCTCGGCGGTGCGCAGCTCCCACCACCCCCAGGTCAGCAGGGTGACGACCGCGGCCCCGAAGAGGACGAGCGTGGTGGCGCTCCCCCAGCCCCAGTCGGAGCCCTTGGACACGGCGAGCAGCAGACAGACCAGGGCGCTGCCGAGGCCGAGGGCTCCTGGTACGTCGAACCGGCCAGGGGCGGAGTCCGTTCGGCCCGCGGGGACGAGCAGCCGGATCAGCACGCCGACCGCGAGGCTCAGGACCGCGGCGACCCAGAACAGCACGCGCCAGCTGGCGTTCTCGGCGACGGCGGCGGAGAACGGCAGGCCGAGCGCGCCGCCCACGCCCATGGAGGCGCTGATGAGGGCGATGGATCCGCCCAGCCGCTCGGCCGGCAGCACATCGCGCAGCAGGCTGATGCCGAGAGGGACCACGCCCATGCCCATGCCCTGCAGTCCGCGTCCGACGATCATCGGGACGACGGAGGAGGACAGGGCGCAGACGACCGAGCCGAGGACGAGGGGTGCCACGGAGACGAGCAACATACGGCGCTTGCCGTACATGTCACCGAGGCGGCCCGCGACGGGCGTCGCCACCGCGGCCGAGAGGAGGGTCGCGGTGACGACCCAGGACGCGTTCGACGCGCTGGTGTCGAAGAGGCGTGGCAGGTCGCCGAGGAGCGGGACGACCAGGGTCTGCATGAGCGCGGCCACGATGCCCGCGAAGGCGAGTACGCCGACGACACCACCGGGGCGGGCGTCGGTCCTTGAGCTGTTCACGTGGTTCTCCCTCGGGGCATACATAGCGATGTGCATCATGCACACGAGATGCATAGTACACATTGCATGTATCCTGCATATGAAGGCCCTGTGGTTGGCGGACGGCCGTGCGGGGTTGGGAGGATGGCACCCATGGAGAAGCCCACGCACCTGATCGAGTTCGAGACCATGCTCGTCGGTCGGCACTCGCATCTGTTCAACCCCCGGACGCGGAGCACCGGCGGGCGGCTCGACCGGAGCGCCTATGTCGTGCTCAGCCGCATCCGGATGGACGGGCCCATGTCCATCGGCGAGCTCAGCGAGGCGT
This sequence comes from Streptomyces sp. NPDC056222, assembly GCF_042264065.1. Taxonomy (NCBI): domain Bacteria; kingdom Bacillati; phylum Actinomycetota; class Actinomycetes; order Kitasatosporales; family Streptomycetaceae; genus Streptomyces; species Streptomyces sp. NPDC056222. The sequence goes on from NZ_JBHJTL010000035.1 coordinate 25,479, forward strand.
TCGGCCTGGACGCCTCCACGCTCAACCGGCAGACCGCCGCCATGCAGAAGGCCGGGGTCGTCGAGCGCATCCCGGACCCCGACGGCGGCATCGCCCGCAAGTTCAGCATCACGGCCGAGGGCCTGCGCCGCCTCGACGCGGACCGCGCGGAGAACGTCCACGGCCTGGAGCGGGTCCTCAGCGACTGGACGGCCGACGAGGTGGCCGACTTCGCCGCGTATCTCAAGCGGTTCAACAGCGACATCGAGCGCCTGGAGGGGCGCCCCTGGCCGCGCCCGGACGCCACGCACCCGGTGTGAGCAGGTGTCCTAGACTCCGCCCCATGACGAGCGCGACGGCAGACATCAGCGAGGATCTGGCACCGACCGGCGTACTGCGGGCATCGATCAACCTGGGCAACCCGGTCCTGGCCGCGGGCACGCCCGAGGCCCCGGCGGGGGTCACGGTCGACATCGCGCGGGAGATCGGCGCACGGCTGGGGGTGCCGGTCGAGCTCGTCTGCTTCGACGCGGCACGCAAGTCGTACGAGGCGATGGCCACGGGCCGGGCCGACATCTGCTTCCTGGCCGTCGAACCCGCGCGGGAAGCCGAGGTCGCCTTCACCGCGCCGTACGTATTGATCGAGGGGGTGTTCGCGGTGGACCGGGACTCGTCCCTCGCCACGGTCGCCGACGTCGACCGTGACGGTGTACGGATCGGTGTGAAGCAGGGGTCCGCCTACGATCTCTACCTCTCCCGCACCCTGCGCCACGCGTCCGTCGTGCGCGGGAAGGAGGGCGTGGACGTCTTCCGGTCCGAGGGCCTGGAGGTCGCGGCAGGCATCCGGCAGCCCATGACCGAGTACGTCGCGCCCCGTCCCGAACTCCGGCTGATCGAGGAACGGTTCATGGAGATCCGGCAGGCCGTGGGGACCACCCTGTCCCGGCGGCCCGCGACCGTCCGGTTCCTCTCCGACCTCGTCGAGGAGCTGAAGGCCGACGGGTTCGTCGCCGACGCACTGCGACGGGCGGACCGGTCGGACACGCTCGTCGCGCCGCCTCAGAAGGGGTAGCGGGCCTGCCGGCCCGCGATGGTGATCCAACGGGTGTTGGAGAACGACTCGATGCCCCAGCGCCCGCCGAAGCGGCCGTAGCCCGAGGCTTTCACGCCGCCGAAGGGGGCGTGGGGCTCGTCGGCGACGGACTGGTTGTTGATGTGCACGATGCCGGAGTGGATCCGGCGGGCGACCGCCAGTCCATGGGTGGCGTTCTCGGTGATGATGCCGCAGGTCAGCCCGTTCTCGGTGTCGTTGGCCAGGGCGACGGCCGTCTCGTCGTCGGCGAAGGTGTCGACCACGCACACGGGCCCGAAGACCTCCGCGTAGTGCAGCTCCATCTCCCTCGTCACGCCGCTCAGCACGGTCGGCGGGTGCACCGCGCCCCGCGGATTCCCGCCGCCGGTGAGCACGGTGGCTCCCGCGGCGACCGCGTCCGCGACGAGCGCGGCCACCCGGCGGGCCGCGTCCTCGCTGACCAACGGGCCGATGACGGTGTCCGGGTGGCCCGGGTCGCCGGTAGGGAGCGCCGCCGCGCGCGCGGCGAACCGTCGTGTGAACTCCTCGGCGACACTGTCGTGGACGAGGAGACGGTCGCCGGACATGCAGATCTGGCCGGCGTTCATGAAGACGCCGAACGTCGCCGCGTCGACGGCGTAGTCCAGGTCCGCGTCGTCGAGGACGATCACGGAGTTCTTGCCGCCGAGCTCGAGGACCGCCGGCTTGAGGTGCCGCGCCGCGTGCGCGCCGATGAGGCGGCCGGTGGGGGTCGAGCCGGTGAAGTCGACCGCCCGGACCCGGTGATCGGCGATCAGTGTCTCGGCGATCTCGGCGGAGTCCTCGAGGGCGTTGGTCACCACGTTGAGCACGCCGTCGGGCAGCCCGGCGTCGCGCAGCACGTCGGCGACGAAGAGCCCGGCGGCGATCGGCGCCCTCTCGCTCGGCTTCGCCACGACCGTGTTGCCCGCGGCCAGTGGGGCTGCGACGGCCCGTACACCGAGGATCAGGGGCGCGTTCCAGGGTGCGAACGCGGCCACGACACCGAGCGGTTCACGCACCGCGAGGCCCAGCGCGCCCTCCTCCTGGGCGCTGAGCACCTCGCCGCGGGGCGCGGTGACCCCGGCGGCGGCCTCGCGCAGGATGTTCGCGGCGAGCCCCACGTTGAAGTACGCCCATGGGCGTGTGGCGCCGGTCTCGCGTGCCATCAGCGCGGCGGCCTCCTCGCTCCTGGCGTCGAGGAGGTCCGCCGCCTCGAGGAAGACCGCCCGGCGGGCGAAGGGGGCGAGCGCCGCCCAGGCGGGAAAGGCCGCGTGGGCGGCGTCGACCGCCCGGGTGACATCCTCGGGTCCGGCGGCGGCGACGATCGCGTACACCTCGCCGGTGTACGGGTCGAGGTCCTCGGTGGTGCGGCCGGAGGCGGCGGGTACCTCCCCGCCGCCGATCAGCAGCGCACGCGTGACGACCACCGTACGGTTACTCCGCGCCCGTCCGGGCACGTGCTCCGAAGGCCGCGCCGGCGCCCGCGTTCTCCGCGCCGCGGTCGTACCAGTAGTCCCCGGCGGTCAGGCAGTGGGCGGGATACCCCTGGCCTGGCGCGGCGGCGGGCCCGGCCTCCCACGGGGCGGGGGAATGCCGGCGGGTGGGGTCGAGGCGGGTGGGTCGATCGGTCATGGCGGCTCCTGGTCGTGACGGCCTTCCCATCCTCACCCGTATGCCCTCCGCTCGCCTCGCGGCGCGGCTCGGGCGGTGCCCTGAGTCGACCGACCGGCCCACCGCAGTACGCATTCCCTACGGTCTGCTCGGATCGCTACGGCTCCTCAGCGCCAGCAGGGCGATGTCGTCCGTACGCTGTCGCGCGGGGCGGATCTCACGCAGGAGCGTGTCGATCAGGAGCTCCAGGTCACTGTCGTCCGCCTCGTCGATGTGACCGGCGAGTTCGGCGAGTGAGTCGTCGAGGTCGGTGCCCGGCGTCTCGACGAGACCGTCGGTGTAGAGCAGCAGCATCAGGCCGGGGGGCAGCGGGATCTCGGTCACCGGGTAGGCGGCGCCGGGGACGACGCCGAGCAGCGGGCCGGGCGTCACGTCGAGCGGGACGGTGCGGCGGCCCGGGAGGCGCACCAGGGGCGGCGGGTGTCCGGCGCTGGCGAAACAGACGCGTTGCGCGGCGAAGTCGAGATGTGCGTAGAGACAGCTGGTGAACAGGCCGGGGTCGAGCTCGGTGAGCTGCTGGTTGGCGGACGAAAGCACCTGGTCGGGGGGCTCGCCGAGGGTCGCGTGGGCGTGGACGCCGGTACGGACCTGGCCCATCAGCGCGGCGGCGGCGACGTTGTGGCCCTGGACGTCTCCGATGACGGCCGCGGCCGCGGTGTCGCCGAGCCGGATCAGGTCGTAGAAGTCACCGCCGATGTCCATGCCACGGGTGGCGGGCAGATAGCGGGCGGCGACGTCGAGGCCGGCCACGTCGGGGAGGCTGTGGGGCAGCAGGGCCTGCTGGAGTCCGTGGGCGAGCCGCTGCTTGGTGTCGTAGAGCCGGGCGCGGTCGAGGGCCTGCGCGACGAGGCCGGCGAGTGAGGTCATGACGGCGCGTTCCTCGGTGGGGAACGTGTGGGGCCGGTCGTAGGACAGGAGACAGAGGCCGACCGGACGGCCGGAGATGATCAGGGGCAGAAAGGCCCACGCCTGTTTGTCGGTGGTCGGCCGTACCTCGGGGTAGATCCGTCTCATCTCCTCGGGGTCGGCGAGGAACGAGGGGATGCCGCTGGTGACCGCCTGTCCTGCGGGGCTGAACGTGGCGTCGATCGGCAGGGCGTCGAAGCGTTCGACGATCTCGGGGGTGTAGCCGCGGTGGCCGGTGATCCGCAGGCGGCCGGAGTCGACCGCGGCCAGGATCAGGCCCTGTGCGCCGAAGGCGGGCATGATCTGGTCGGCGACCAGATCGACGACGTCCTGGACCCCGACGACCTCGGTCAGGCCCGCTGCCAGGTGCATGAGCTGGTAGAGCTGCCCGGCACGGGCCGGCGTGGCGGTGGTGGTGTCGCGCCGGGTCGCGGGGGCCGCGGGGAGCGCTCCCCCGGTGGGCACGATACGGACGCTGACCCCACCGGCGTCCGGGTAGAGGTGGAAGTCCAGCCATCGGTCCGGGGGGCGGCAGGCCGTGAAGGAGACGGGCTCACGACTGAGGACCGCGGCGCGGTAGCGGTCCTCGTAGGTGGGGTCGTCGAGCCAGCGCAGGGACTGCCACGGCAGTGTCCCCAGGAGGGTCTCGGCGTCGTTGCCGAGCAGTTCGGCCCCGCCGTGGCTGAGGTAGGTGATGCGTCCGTCCAGGTCCAGGGCGCAGCAGCCGCCGGGCAGGCGCTCGGCGAAGTCGGCGACCGCCTGCTCCGGGCTCGGGGGCGGGCGGGCGGTGTCGAGCGGGAGGACGCGCGGCAGGTCCGTGTCGCCGAGGGGTGTGCCACTCTCGGCCGCCCCCTCCAGGAGCTCGGCCAGACGCCGGCAGCAGGCGGTGACCAGGTCGTGTTCCCACCGCGACAGCCGGGGCGGGCGGGCGGCCGGCCACATCAGGAGGAGTGAGCCCCAGGCACGTACGCCGGTGATCGGTGCGGCGGCCATGGCGAGGGGGTACGGGAGGGCCATGGAGGTACGGGGATAGGTATGGGCCATCTCCTGCTGGCTGCCCACCCAGATCAGCCGGTTCTCGCGGACGGCGTCGGCCACGGGAGCGGGCGCGGCGAGCGGGACCCGCGCCCATGGCGTGGCGAGTTCCGCCGGAGCGCCGCAGAGTGCCTCGAGGCGGAGCACCTTCGCGTCGTCCGACGCGAGGAGGTAGACGGCGCCGATGGAGGCGCCGGTGCGGCGGACCGTCTTCGTGAGCGCGGCATCGATCCCCGCAGTGCCTCTGGGCGGACCGACCGTGCTGGTCAACAGGCACCTCCAGCGTCGCAGCCCCGGTGCTCGGTCCCATTATCGCGCGGGGTGCGGTCGGCGGTCGCCGCGGCCGTCAGAAGACGGAGAGCCCGGTGATCGTGGTGAAGCGGTCCAGAGCGGCGACTCCCGCGACCGAGTTGCCGCGTTCGTCGAGGCCAGGGCTCCACACGCACAGGGTGCAGCGGCCCGGCACGACGGCGATGATGCCGCCGCCGACACCGCTCTTGCCCGGCAGGCCCACGCGGTAGGCGAAGTCCCCTGCCGCGTCGTAGGTGCCGCAGGTCAGCATGACCGCGTTGACCTGCTTGGCCTGGCTGCGCGTGAGCAGCCGTGAGCCGTCGGCGCGGATGCCGTGGCGGGCCAGGAAGCCGGTGGCGAGCGCGAGGTCGGCGCAGGACGCCTCGATGGAGCACTGCCGGAAGTACTCGCGCAGGAGGACCGGCACGGGGTTCTCGATGTTCTCGTACGAGGCCATGAAGTGGGCCAGCGCGGCATTGCGGTCGCCGTGCGCGGTCTCCGAGGCGGCGACGTCCCGGTCGAAGTCCAGGTCCATGTTCCCGCTCTCCGCGCGCAGCAGGTCGAGCAGGCTGCCCGATGCGTCGCCCGTGAGACTGTGCAGCCGGTCGGTGACGACCAGGGCTCCGGCGTTGATGAACGGGTTGCGCGGGATGCCGTGCTCGTACTCCAGCTGGACGAGGGAGTTGAAGGGGTTGCCCGACGGCTCGCGGCCGACGTGCTCCCAGAGGACCTCGCCCTCCCGGGCGAGAGCGAGCGCGAGGGTGAACACCTTGGTGACGGACTGGGTGGAGAAGGGCTGCTGCCAGTCCCCCACCCCGTACACCGTCCCGTCGAGTTCGGCGACGGCCATGCCGAACCGGCCCGGGTCGCCGACGGCGAGCGCCGGGATGTAGTCGGCGGGTCGGCCCCGGCCGACGAGGTCCCCGATCTCCTCGGCGATACGCTCGAGGACCGGCTGGAACGACAGCAGCATGATCCTCATTGTGCCGTCGTGCCTCGACGGGTGACGCACGGGGCGCACCCGTGCGTCGAGGTGGTCCGGCACTCCGGTGACGGGAACCGGGCGCCGCGGTGGGAAGTTCACTGATCATGGCTGTTATTCATCGCACCACCATGAACCCGACCAAGCTGGAGCTGTTCGCCGCATGGCTCCCCTCCCGGCCGTGGTACGTCGCCACCGGGCGCGCACCGGAGCTCGCCAGGGCCGGGGGCTTCCGGCTCGACGACCCGCAGGGGGAGGTGGGCATCGAGTTCATGGTCGTCACGGACGGCTCCGGTGACGGTGCCGTTTCGTACCACCTGCCGCTGACCTATCGCGGGGCTCCGCTCGACGGCGCCCCCGCCGACGCCCTCGTCGGGACTTCCGAGCACGGTGTGCTCGGCACGCGCTGGGTGTACGACGGGATCCACGACCCGGTCCTGGTGGAACGGCTGCTCGCGCTGCTCGAAGGCCGCGCCGAGCCGCAGGCGCAGAGCGAGACCGACACTCCGGACCGCTCCGTCACCGGACGGTTCGACGGTGACGGTCTCACGGCCGCGACCGGGCCGGGCGCCGTCACCGAAGGACGGCACGGCACCGAACTCGCGGTAAGGACGGACGGGGACGGCGGCAGCCCCCTCACCCTCGCCGTGACGCGGGTGCTCCAGGGCTCCGACGGTCCGGCGGAAGCACGGGGGCAGGTCACCGCCGAGTGGCAGTCCCCGGACGGAGGCCGCAGCCGCGGAGCGTTCGTCGTCGTGCGCGAGAACGCGGGCTGACCGGGCGCCGGGGCGGTCGGCCGCCGGTCGACGGGGCCGGGGCGTCAGGGGCCGTCGGAGCCTCGCGGCGCCGACCGGCGGTCAGTCCGGCACCGGGTCCGTGAAGCCCCGGCGCCGGGCGGCCGCCGGCCTGCAGCGCATCAGGCGAGCTACCGTCAGGAGCGCGCCCCGGCGTGCGCCGTGGCGGCTCAGCGCCTTGACGGCGTACGTGGAACAGCTGGGTGTGTACGGGCAGCACGGCGGCCGGCGCGGGCTGATCTCCTCGCGGTAGTGCTGGACGGCGGTGTACATCGCACCGGCAACGCGCCCGGCGGGGCGTCCGGATGACGGGCGCCGACCCCCCGAAGGGCGCAACAGAGCCAGGAACAGCGCCGGGAGGAGGGTCAGCCACATCTCCGGACAGCACTGCCGGCTCGCGACGCAGTGGTCGAGCATCCCGGAGCAGCAGCCCTCTTCCCCGTCCTCGCGCCTCTTGCTTCGGCGGGCGGCTCGCCCGGGCTTCCTCGATGACGTCACAACGCCCCCTCCGTGTCGATCGGATGATATGCGCGCCGAGCCGGCGAGCCCGGCGGCGGGTGTGGGCGTGGGACGGGCCCGCCCGGAGGAGGGCGGGCCCGTCAGGAACGGCTACCGGGACGCCGTCCCGGCGGTGAGGCCGGCCGGGACGGGCGCGTAACCGGTCGGCCGGGTGGTGAAGGTACCCCGGCCCTGGGTGCGGCTGCGCAGCCGGGACGCATAGCCGAACAACTCGGCCAGCGGCACGGTCGCGGTGATCACCGCCGTACCGGCACGTGCGGTGGAGCCGGAGACCCGGCCGCGCCGAGCCGCCAGGTCACCGAGCACCCCACCGGTGGCGCTGTCGGGCACCGTGACCGTGACCTCGACCACGGGCTCCAGGAGCGTCATCGCACTGGCGCGCAGCGCCTCGCGGAGCGCGAAGCGACCGGCCGTGCGGAACGCCATCTCCGAGGAGTCCTTGGAGTGCGTGGCACCGTCGGTCAGCGTCACCCGGACACCGGTGACCGGGTGGCCGCCGAGCGGGCCCTCGGCCAGGGCGTCGCGGCAGCCCGCCTCGACCGCGCGGACGTACTCCTGCGGTACCCGGCCACCGGTGACGGTGGAGGAGAAGGCGAACTCCCCCGCCGTACCGGCATCGGGATCCAGCGCCGCCACGTCGAGAACGACGTGGGCGAACTGGCCCGCGCCACCGTCCTGTTTGACATGTCGGTAGACCAGGTCGGTGACCCCGCGGACGACCGTCTCGCGGTAGGCGACCTGCGGCCTGCCGACGCCGATGTCCAGGCCCTGGGCCCGGCGGATCTTCTCCACGGCCACCTCCAGATGCAGTTCGCCCATGCCCGACAGCACGGTCTGGCCGGTCTCGGGGTCGGTGCGGACCTTCAGCGAGGGGTCCTCCTCGACGAGCCGGGCCAGCGCAGACGCCAGCCGGTCGGTGTCGAGGCTCCTGCGGGCCTCGACCGCCACGGAGACGACCGGGTCGGCCACGGTGGGCGGTTCGAGGAGCAGGGGCGCCGAGGGTGCGGACAGGGTGGCACCGGTCCTGGCGTCCTTCACGCCGACGACCGCGACGATGTCCCCGGCCTGCGCCCGGTCCACTTCGGTGTTCCGATCGGCCTGCACCCGGAGGATGCGGCCGATCCGTTCGGTGCGCCGTGCGGCCACGTCGAGCACGACATCTCCCTTTCCGATCGTTCCCGCGTACACACGCAGGTAGGTCAGCCGCCCGGTGGCGGTCGAGTTCACCTTGAAGACCAGGGCTGCGAACGGTGCCGCCGGGTCGGCGGCCCGCTCCTCCACCGCGCCGTCGCCGGTGGAGCCCTGGACCGGGGGTACGTCCAGTGGCGAGGGCAGGTAGGACACGACCGCGTCGAGGAGCGGCTCCATCCCGCGGTTGCGGTAGGCCGATCCGCACAGCACGACCACGCCGTCCCCGGTCCGCGTGAGATCACGCAGGGCCGCGGTCAGCGTCGGCGCGGCGAGCTCCGAGCGCGCGCAGAACTCTTCGAGCGCGTCCGGATGGAGCTCGGCCACCGCCTCCTCGAGGGCGCGGCGGCGATGTCGCGCCGCGTCCACGAGTGCCTCGGGCACGGGGCCCTCGGTGTACGTGTCGCTGCCCGGCGCCCAGACCAGGGCCCGCATGTGCACGAGGTCCACGACTCCGGTGAAGCCGTCCTCCTGACCGATGGGCAGCTGGACGACGAGCGGCACGGTGTGCAGCCGGTCCCGGATCGAGGCCACGGCGGTGTCGAGGTCTGCGCCCGCACGGTCCAGCTTGTTGACGAACGCGATCCTCGGTACCTGGTGCCGGTCGGCCTGTCGCCAGACCGTCTCGCTCTGCGGCTCGACCCCGGCGACCGCGTCGAACACGGCGATGGCACCGTCGAGGACGCGCAGCGAGCGCTCGACCTCGTCGGAGAAGTCGACGTGTCCGGGGGTGTCGATGAGGTTGATCCGGTGGTCGTCCCAGACGCAGCTGACGGCCGCCGCGAAGATGGTGATGCCGCGGTCGCGCTCCTGCGTGTCGAAGTCGGTGACGGTGGTGCCGTCGTGGACCTCGCCGCGCTTGTGGATGGCGCCGGTGAGGTACAGCATCCGTTCGGTGACGGTGGTCTTGCCGGCGTCGACGTGGGCGAGGATGCCCAGATTCCTGACGCTGTTCAGGGAGTTGGGCAGGGGAAGGTGAAGGTGGGTACGCACGGCCCGGGGCCTTTCGAGGTGTTTCGAGAACAGGGCGGCGCGATTCCCGGACGAAGCGGCCCGGAAGCGGGCGTGGAGAGCCCCCGAGAAGGGGTGGGCTCAGAAGTTCGTCACGGGCGTCCGATGGCGGCCGCGCAGCCGGCACCGGTCGGACCGGGACATCAGGATCACGTCGTACCGTGACGGGGAGACGACGACGGCGATGCGGCAACGCATGGTCGGGCTCCCCTCGGTTCGCATGATCGGCCACGCCGGGTTCCCGGCGGCACGTGAAGTGAGTCTAGGGAGCCGACCCCGATCGTGACACCGATTTACCTCCTGACGGTGCGGGCGTACGGAAGCGCCGGCGGGTTCGGCCCCGCCGGCGCCCCAAGGGCGGCCTCACACACCGGTGGTGGGCTTCGTCAGCCAGTGGGCGGCGGCCGCGAGGAGGGTCGTCACGCCGATCTCCAGGGTCGGTTCGGGTACGGGCGCGAAGAACGGGGAGTGGTTGGCGGGGACCGTGTCGGGGATGCCGTTCTCCAACAGGGTCGCGGGGTCGATGTCGCGGTAGAGGGCCGGGTCGGAGCCGCCGAAGTGCCAGAAGACGGAGGGCACTCCGAGCGCGGTGCCGAAGGTGCCGAAGTCCTCGCTGCCGGTGACGGGCTGCGGCAGCGTGAAGACATGGCCCTCGCCGAGCGCCTCCGTGAGGGCGCCCTGGACGGCGTGGGTGGCGTCACGGTCGTTGACCGTCACGGGGAAGGTGTTGAAGGGGACGATCTCCGGGTCCTTCGGGGCGCCCGACGCGGCGGCCTCCGCGAGGACGATCCGCTTGACGGCCCGCAGGACCCTCTCCCGTACCTCCGGGGTCGTACTACGGATGTTGATCATCAGCTCGGCGACGTCGGGGATGATGTTCTCCTTGGTGCCGGCGTGCAGCGAGCCGACGGTCACCACCGCCGTCTGGGCGGCGGCGATCTCGCGCGAGACCACGGTCTGCAGGCGCATGACGATCGCTGCGGCGAGGACCACCGGGTCGACGGTGGTCTCGGGCATCGACCCGTGTCCGCCACGGCCGTGGAGCCGGACCCTCAGGTTGTCGGAGGCGGCCATGACCGGGCCCGGGCGGGTCCCGACGAAACCGACCGGTGCGGGGGCCACATGCTGGCCGAGACAGATGTCGGCGCGGGGGAAGCGGTCCAGGAATCCGTCGTCGATCATCGCCGGGGCGCCGCCGATCTCCTCGGCCGGCTGGAAGACGGCGACGACCGTGCCCTGCCATCGGTCGCGGGTGGCGGCGAGTTGGGCGGTGGCGCCGAGCAGACAGGCGACGTGCATGTCGTGACCGCAGGCGTGCATCACCGGGACCTCGTTGCCGTCCGGGTCCGTCCCGGTCGCGGTGGACGCGTACGGCAGTCCGGTCCGCTCCTTCACCGGCAGACCGTCCATGTCGGCGCGCACCAGCACGACCGGGCCCTCGCCGTTGGCCAGCACACCGACGACACCGGTGCCACCGACGCCTTCGGTGACCTCCCAGCCCTGTTCCCGCAGCCGGGCGGCGGCGATGCCGGCCGTACGGAACTCCTGGAACGACAGCTCGGGGTGGGCATGCAGGTCCTCGTAGAGGGCACGCAGGCCGGGCAGCAGCTCGCCGAGACCGGCGAGCAGCGGGGCGACGGGGACGGCGGTGGTGGATCGGGGCGTAGGCATCATTTCTGCTCCGTGGTGAGAGAGGACGGGTCGGAGTGGTGGTGGGCCGCGCGGAGCGCGGCGCGGAAGGAGTCGGCGTCCTGCGGCGTGACGAGCGACGTCACGGCGACGATCACGGCACCGAGGACCAGGAAGGCGAAGGCCACTTGGAAGGAGAAGACGTCGGCGAGCACGCCCATGACGGGCGGCGCGACCATGCCCCCGATCTGACCGCCGAGGACGATGACGGCGCTGCCGACGCCGATGTGCCGGGAGTCGAGTCCCCGCAGCGGCACGGCGAAGATCGGCATGTACGCGAGGGAGGCGGCGCACGCGGCGACGGTGGCGAAGACGACGAAGCCGGTGAGGGAGGCCGAGTAGGACATCAGGGGCAGGGCGATCGCGGCGACCGTCATCGCCGGAACCACGATCTTCCGGTGATGGCCGCCGAGCCGGTCGACGAGTCGGCCGCCCACGACCGTCGCGAGCGCCGAGGCGAGCGCCGGAATCGCGACGAGCGCGCCGGCGGAGGCCAGCGGGATGCCGCGTTCGTCGTTGAGGTACGAGGGGATCCAGGTGGTGAGGCCCCACATGATCGTGCTGTAGCCGAACAGCATCAGGGCGAAGCGCCACAGCACGCCCTCGCGCAGCATCGGCCGGAGTCCGTTGCGGACGGCGGCCGTCTCCCGATCGGCGCTGCCCGCCAGCGGCGCCGGCAGCCACATCCGTACCGCCACGAGCACGAACACCCCCAGAGCGGCCGTCGAGAAGAACGCCGAGCGCCAGCCGAAGGCGGCGATGAGCGGGGCGACGGCAAGCGGGGTGATCACGGCGGCGAGGGCGTTGGAGCTCATGATCAGCCCGTTGGCACCCATCCGTTCCTCCGGCGTGGTCCGCTCCACGAGGACCTTCATGGAGGCGGGCGGGAAGATCCCCTCGGCGGCGCCGAACGCGAACCGGAGGACCAGCAGTACGACGAACGACCAGGCGAAGCCGGTCAGGGCCGTGAAGACCGACCAGGACAGCAGGGCCCAGCAGGTCACCCGCTGAGCTCCGTAGCGGTCGGCGAGCAGGCCGCCGGGGATCTGGCAGAGCGCGTACGCGAGGAAGAACGCGGAAACCACGAGCCCCTGTTGTCCCCGCCCGAGGTCGAACTCCTCGCCGATGGAGGGCAGGACCAGATTGATGACGAGGCGGTCGGCGTAGTCGACGAGCCAGGCGGCGAACAGCAGGACGATCGTGATCCGGACGGTCCGTCGGGTCCGGACCGCGCTCGGGGGCGGAGCTGACACGGCACTCCTCACTCTCCGGTGGCCGGTGTTTCCCCCGGCCGGAAGTGCCCCTACGATCCGGTCCGTGAACGATGAAGCCTCGAAATCGCCGGAAAGCCTCATGCACATGGATCTGGTGCCGGATTCCGGCACGGCTGATCCTGACGCCGGGTTCTCCGAGCTCGATCTGGCGCTCATCGACGCGCTCCAGGCCGCCCCGCGCGCCCCGTGGTCCCGCATCGGGCGGGCGCTCGGTGTGGACCCGACGACCGCGGCCCGCCGCTGGGAACGGCTGCGCGCGGGCGGTCTGGCCTGGATCACCGCGTACAGCAGCGCGGGGACGACCGCCGTCGCCTATGTCGAGGTGCGCTGCCGGCCCCGGCACCTGGAGGCGGTGAGCGCCGCCGCGGCGGCGCTGCCCTGGGTCTTCAGCGTGGATGAGACGGCCGGTGACTTCGACCTCTTCCTCTCGGTGGCGGCGCCCGACCTGCCCACGCTCGGCAGGTCGGTGCACCGGGTCATCGGTGGTCTCCGCGGGGTCCGTTCGACGCGGACGCGGCTGGGCATCACGCTGTACGGGGAGGGCCGCGACTGGCGGATGCGGGCGATGGAGCCGGCGGAGCGTGCGGCCCTGTCCGCCACGCCCAGGCCCCGGGGCGGCCGCGTCGCGCACGGCCTGCGGGCGTACGACCGTGTCTCCCCCGAGGACCGTGCCCTGCTCGCGGCGCTCGGTGGTGACGGCCGGCTCGGGTACACGGAGCTGGGGGCGATGACGGGTATGAGCGAGCACACGGCCCGGCGCAGGGTGCAGCGGATGACGCGGGAGGGCGCGATCACGATCCGCTGCGATCTGGCGCACCCGCTCGCGGGTCTGCCGACCATGGTCGTCTATCGCGCCTGCGTCCCGTACCCGCATCTGGAGACGACCGGGAACGCGCTGGCGCGGCTGGACCAGGTCCGGATGTGCGTCTCGGTGAGCGGACCGCAGAACCTCCTGGTCCTGGTGTGGCTCCACGGCCTCGACGCGATCGACCCGTTCGAGGCCCTGCTGGCGGAGCGTTTCCCGGCGCTGGAGGTCAAGGACCGGACCGTCGCGCTCCACACGCCGAAGCGGATGGGACGGCTCCTCGACGCGCAGGGCCGCGCGATCGGCCGCGTACCGCTGGGGATGACCTGGGACGGGACGCTCCCGGACGAGCGGCCCCGGTCAGGCCGTCACGCCGGGAACGGCTCCGGGGCGCCCGACGGGTCGAAGTAGCGGGCGACGGCCTCCTCCGTGACCTCGGCGAGCGTGGGCGGAGACCAATGCGGATCGCGGTCCTTGTCGACGACCTGCGCGCGGATGCCCTCGACGAGGTCCGCGGAGGACAGGGCGGCGCAGGAGAGCCGGAACTCCATGTTCAGGACGGCTTCCAGGGACTCGAGGTGCCGGGCGCGGCGGAGCGCGGCCAGGGTGGTCTTGAGAGCGACGGGCGAGCGGCCGAGGAGCGTGGTGGCCGCTTCCTTGGCCTCGGGGACCCCGGAGTCGATCAGCCGGTCGATGACGGCCTCGACCGTCTCCGCGGCGTAGCACGCGTCGATCCACTCGCGCCGGGCGGCCAGTTCGCCGGGCGGGGCCGGCCGGGCGAACCGGGCCACGGCCTCGTGTGCGGGGGCTCGCGTGAGCTCCTCGGCGAGCCGGGGCAGCTCGTGCGACGGTACGAAGTGGTCGGCGAGCCCGGTCAGGAGAGCGTCGGCGGCGCCGGCCTGGGCTCCGGTCAGGGCGAGATGGGTGCCCAGTTCGCCGGGCGTCCGGCTGAGCAGATACGTACCGCCGACGTCGGGCACGAAGCCGATGCCGGTCTCGGGCATCGCCACGCGGGAGCGTTCGGTGACGAGGCGGAGGGAGCCGTGGGCGGAGACGCCGACGCCGCCGCCCATCACGATGCCGTCCATGAAGGCGACATAGGGCTTGGGGTAGCGGGCGATGCGGGCGTTGAGCCGGTACTCGTCGCGCCAGAAGTCGACGGTGGCGCGGCCGCCGGCGCGGGCGTCGTCGTGGATCGCCCGGATGTCGCCGCCGGCGCACAGCCCCCGCTCACCTGCGCCCTCGATGACGACGGTCTCGATCGCCGGATCGTCCTCCCACGCGGTCAGGGCCTCGTCGACGCGGCGCACCATGGCGTGGGTGAGCGCGTTGATGGCCTTGGGCCGGTTCAGCGTGAGGAACCCGGCCCGCCCCTCGGCGCGCACCAGGACGTGCGGGCTGTCGGTCGCGGTCATCGCAGGGGCTCCGCCGGGCCGGGGGCCGCCAAGAGTCGCATGATCCCGTCACTTCCCTCCAGGACGATCTTCCGACCACCGTATCCGGTGAGGCCTTCCGGGCGACAGACGATCACTTCCCCGGCCGTCACCGCGGTCCGCCGCTGTGAAAGGGTGCCGCCATGCTCGTGCCTCCCGAGAACACCCTGTTCGTGCCCGGCCCCACACCCGCGCTGCTGCTCGGCGGCGCCCCCGTCCACGCCGGCCTGCCCGCCGTGGACGCGCCCGGTGGGACCGTGCCGGTGTGCGAGGGCTGGAGTGTCGTGCCCCGGCTCACGCTGTGCGTGGTGGACGGCCCGGGTGACGCCGGGTGCGTCGTGCCCGCTCTCATGGCGCCGGTGTTCGGCGGCTCGGGAAGCCCCGACGACATGGTGGCCTGGTGCGAGGACGTCGAGCGGGCGGGCGGGGCGGTCGTCCTCTCGCTGCCCGAGCTGCCGGAGACGCTCGACTGGGAGAGCCTGCTGACGGGCGGGGTGTCCCGCGGCGGGTTCATGGCGGCCCTGGGCTGAGCCCCCGCAGCGGTTTCGGGCCCACCGTGAGCCGAGCCGCCCGCGGCGGATTCCGCGCCGCTCGGACCGCTTCTCCCTCTGCAGGCAACCGGGGGTTTCCCCCAGGTGAGTTGAGTACGCGCACTCAGGACGCGCCCCGGGATCCGCTCGTAGCCTCCGTGGCATGGAAAGTCATGATGCCGTCGCCGACGGCCCCCTCCGCATAGGCATCACCGGGACCGGTTCCTGCCTGCCCGAGCAGGTGGTGGACTCGGAGCAGCTGCGGCAGCGGGTGGTCGCCGGCAGTGGGTTCGCGCTGCCGGACGGGATGTTCGAGCGGGCCACCGGGATTCTCACCCGTCGGGTCGCGCGGCCCGACGAGTACGCCTCCACGCTCGCGGTCGGAGCCGCCCGCCAGGCATTGGAGCGGGCCGGAGTCGGGCCCGCCGACATCGACCTGCTGGTGTTCGCCTCCGCCACGCGCGACATGGTGGAACCGGCCACCGCGCACATCGTGCAGGCCGAACTCGGCTCCCGGGCACACGCCCTGGACGTCACCAACGCCTGCAACAGCTTCGTGAACGGCATCGACGTCGCCCGCACCATGATCCTGGCGGGGCGCGCCCGGCGGGCCCTCGTCGTCACCGGTGAGACGCCGAGCCGGGCCGTCCGGCACGACCCTGCCGATCTGGCCCAGTTCCGCGACGGCTTCGCCGGCTACACCTTCGGCGACGCGGGCGCGGCGGTGGTCCTCGAAGCGGTGGACCGCGGCGGGATCCTCGACGTGGACAGCGAGACCCACTCCGAGCACTGGCGCGTCGGCGGGATATTCGGCGGCGGTTCACGTCATCCGCGCGGCGACGAGCACACGTACTTCCACGGCGACGGCAGCGAGCTGCGCGAGGTGTTCGAGAAGGTCGGCACGTCGGTGATCGACCGGGTCCGGCACCGTACGGGGCTCGAGTGGCGTCACTTCCGTCACGTCCTGGTCCATCAGGTCACCCTGCCGTACCTGGAGCGCTTCGTGGAGATCACCGGCGTCCCAAGGGACCGGCTCGTGGTCACCGTCCCCGAGCTCGGGAACATCGCCAGCGCGAGCCTGGGCGTCCAACTCGACCGGATACACGACGGGTTGCGCCCGGGTGACCGGGTCCTGTTCGTCGGTCTCGGCGGCGGTGTCAGCATCATGACGATGGTCTGGGAGATGGCGTGAGCGCGCTGTGGGTGGTGGTGCCCGCGCATCAGGAGGCCGCGCGCATCGGCGACACCCTGGCGGCGCTCGCCGCGCAGACGGACCGCGACTTCCAGCTGGTCGTGGTGGACAACGCCTCCGAGGACGACACGGCCGCGATCGCCCGCGCCTTCGCGGAGCGGGCGCCGTTCCCCGTCCATGTGCTCGACGAGCGGGACAAGGGCGTGGGCTGCGCCGTCGACACCGGGTTCCGGTACGCGATCGGGCGAGGGGCCACGCTGCTCGCGCGCACGGACGCCGACTGTCTGCCGCACCCCGGCTGGACGGCGGCGGCCCGGAGCGCGCTGCGGAGCGGCGCCGGGCTGGTGTGCGGACGGATCGACGCCCGCCGAGACGAACACGGGCCGCTGGGCCGCGCCCTGTTCCGTTCGCTCGTGCGCGTCGCGGCGTTCTTCGGCCGGGTACGCCCCGCGCACCGGCGCGGGAACGGCTATCTGGCGCCGTACCGGATGCACGCGGGCAACAACATGGCCATCACCGCGCGACTGTACGAGGCCGTCGGCGGGATGCCCCGCCGCCCCTCCCCCACGGACCGGCTCTTCCTGAACCGGGTGCGGCGGCGGACGACCGCCATCGTCCACGCCCGCGACATGGTGGTGGAGAACTCGACCCGGCGCCTTCGCGCCTACGGAATCGTCGGAACCGCCCGCTGGTACCTCGACAAGGGCCCGGGCCGTCATGGGGAGGACCCGCGCTGATGCTGGACGCACTCGCCCACACCTTGCGGTCGCACCCCGACCGGCCCGCCGTTCTCGGCACCACGCGCACCGGAGCCGTCCGTACGAAGGCCACCTGCGGGGAGCTCGCCGAACTCGCCGACTCGTACGCCGCCGCCCTGCACGCGCGCGGAATCGCGCCCGGCGGCACGGTCGGTGTCGCGGTACGGCCCGGGCCGCGCGCGCTCGCCGTGATGCTCGCCGTGCACCGGCTGGGGCTGCGCGCCGCGGTCCTCGACCCCTCGGCGGGCCCGGACGTCCTGCGCGCCCGGCTCGCGCTGGCCCGCCCTGACGTGGTCCTGGCCGACGCGACGGCGCAGGCGGTCGCCGGATGGGCGAGGCCACTGGCCCGCCGGGCGCATCTCGCGCTGCCGGACCTCGCCGAACTCGGACCGGTGGCGACGGTCGGCCCGCGACTGCCGGGCAGCGCCCCCGCGCTGGACGGCGGCGCCGGTACGGCCGTCCTGCCGCGCCCGGTCGACGGGGACGGCGACGCGGTCATCGTCTTCACCTCGGGCACCACCTCGCGGCCCCGCGCGGTGGTGCACACCCGATCCTCGCTCGCTGCCGGGATGGCCACGGTCACCGACCTCGTGGCGCCCGAGCCCGGTAGCCCGGTCCTCGGCGGTACGTTCTTCGTCCTCGTACCGTCGCTGGCGAGCGGCGCGCCGGTCGCGCTGCCCGCCCGATCACCGCGCGTCCTGGCACGGCAGCTGCGTCGACTGGCGCCGCAGGCCACCTATCTGACACCTCCTCAACTGCGGGCGGCTCTGGCCGAGGAGGCGCGGTTCACGGGTCGGGTGTGGACCGGCTCCGCGCCGGCGAGCGCCGAGCTGCTCACGCGGGTGAGGCGGGCGGGGGCCGACGAGGCCTGGGGCGTGTACGCGCTCACGGAGCTGTTCCCTGCGGCGGCCGTCGAGCAGGCGGACAAGGCCGCGTTCGGCGGCGAGGGCGACCTGGTGGGCGCGCCGCTGCCGGGGGTGGAGGCCAAGACCGGGCCGACCGGGGAGCTGTTGCTGTCCGGTCCGGCGGCCCGGGACCGCTACCTCGGCGAGGAGCCGGCGCCCTGGGTCGACACCGGCGACCGGGCGCGGCTCGACGTGTACGGCCGCATCGTCCTGGAGGGCCGCTGCAAGGACATGGTCCTGAGGGGGGCGGAGAACATCTACCCGGGTCTCTACGAGCCCGCGCTGCACGTGCCCGGTGTCGAACTGGCCGTGCTGGTGGGCGTTCCGGCCGGGGACGGGGACGAGCGTCTCGTCGCCGTCGTCCAGCCGCGCCGGTCGGCGGACCACGACCAGGTGCGCGCCGCGCTGGCCGAGCCGCTGGAGCGGATGGGCGCCGCGCGTCCGGACGCGCTGCTGCTCGCCGACATCCCGCTGTCCGGCCGCTCGTCGAAGCCCGACCGGGCGGCGACGGCGAGGCTGGCCGCCGCCCGCACCACGGGTGCCGCCCGATGACGGCCGCACCGGAGGCGGAGCCGGCTCTGTGGGCGGTGGTGCCCGCCTTCGACGAGGAGGCCTCGCTCGACGCGACGCTCGACGCCCTCGCGGCACAGTCCGACACCCGGTTCACCCTCGTCGTCGTGGACAACGCCTCCACCGACGGGACCCCCGACATCGTGCGGCGCTTCGCCGCCGCCGCGCCCTTCCCCGTCCATCTCGTCGCGGAGCGCGAACCGGGCGCGGGTGCGGCCGCCGACACCGGATTCCGGTACGCCATCGCCGGGGGCGCCGCGCTGCTGGTGCGTACGGACGCCGACTGCCTGCCGGCGCGCGACTGGATCGCCGCCGCGAAGGCGGCGTTCGCCGGGGGCGCGGAGATGGCCTGCGGGCGCAGCCTCCCACGCCCCGACGAGTCCCCGTCCGTCGCGGAGCGGTACGTCCTGCCGGCCGTGGTCCGGGCGACAGCGGTCTACGGGCGTCTGCGCAAGGAGCACCGGCATCCGAGCTACCGCGCTCCGTACGTCCTGTGTCACGGGCACAACATCGCCGTCACCGCCGATCTGTACGTACGGTGCGGTGGCGCCCCGAGGGTCCCGCTGGAGGGGCCGCCCGAGGACGTCGTACTGCTCAACCGGGCGCGCCTGCACAGCAATCGGATCGCGCGGTCCGAGCGGATGGTGGTGCGGGCGAGCCTGCGCAGGCTGCGGGCGTGGGGCGCCCGTCGGACCCTGCTGTGGTGCTGGGACCGCCGCTACCGCCCCAGCGACCCGCGGAAGGTGCACGTCCGGTGACCGGCTTCCCGACGGCCTCCGCCGTCCGCGCGGCGCGCCGCCGCGACCGGCGGGTGTACACGCGCTCCCACCCGCTGCTGTTCGCCCTGCTCGCGGCGGTCCGGCGCAGGCCCGTGGTCCGCGTGGGCCGGGCCGTGCTGGTGAGCGGCGCGGAGCCGTACCGCCAGGCCCTCACCCGGATCCCGCTGGACCGCGCGGCGGCCGGCACCACCGGCGGCGCGGCCCGTGAACTGTCCGGCGGCGGGCTGCTGTTCGACCAGGACGGCGCGGGGCACCGCGACACCCGGCGGGCCGTGGCCGGGGGGCTGGGCGCGGACGGTGTGGCGCGGCTGCGGCCTGTCTGGCAGGCCGTCCTGGCGCGCCGGCTCGCCCCGCTCGGTGCGGGTCTCGCGGTCGACCTCGTCCCGTTGGCGCGCGAGTTGTCCGGGGCGACGGTCCGTGCCCTGCTGGACACCGGTGCCGACCCGTCGGCACTGGCCGAGGCCGCCGCCGACGCGGCGGCGGCCGCGGTCCGGGACCATCTGCCCGGCCCCCGGCTGCCGGGCGCCGCCCGTGCGGCGGCCGAGGCGACGGCGCGTCTGGAGGCGTTGCTCGCGGGCGGGGAGGACGACGACGCGGGGCTGCGGGCGATGCTCGCCGTCGCCGCCGTCAACACGACCGTCGCGGCGCTGCCGCGCGCGGTCGCGTGGTGTGCGGACGGCGGTCTGTGGGAGCAGGCCGGCGACGAACGGCTGCGGCCGGCGCTGGTGACCGAGCTGCTCCGGGTCGTCGCCCCGTCCCCGCTGCTGCCACGCGTGGCTGCGGCCGACGCCACTCTCGACGGGTGTCCGGTCCGGGCCGGGGACCGGCTGGTGCTGGTGGCGCGCAACGCCGTGGGAGCGCACAACAGTCCCCCGGACGCCCACCACCCCGCCCCGCCCGCCGTGGCCCAACTCGTCTTCGGCGCAGGCCCCCACGCGTGCCCGGGCGCCCGCCTGGCCCGCGCGCAGCTGGACGACCTCCTCGCCACGCTCGCCCCCCACCGGCCGTCCGTCGTCCGCGCCCGGGTCGACCGCCGGGCGGCACTCCCCGGCTGGCGCGAGCTGACGATCCGCGCGACCACGGCGGACGTCCGTACGGAGACCCGAGCATGACCACGAACGCCGTCACGGGCGTCGGCAGCGCCGACGTCCACGTCGCGCGAGCCCGCACCAGGGCGGTCCGACGGGGCGGGCGGGGCCTGCCGTCCACGCGCGACCACCGACCTCCGCACAGAGACCCGAGCATCACCGCGATCGCCGTCGGCAGCTCCGACTTCCTCGTCGCGCGAGCCCTCGCCGACGTGGCCCCACTGTGCCGCTGACTGCCCCCCACCCACACCCGGAGAACCGAACATGACCACGATCGCCGTCACCGGAGCCAGCGGCTTCTGCGGTTCCCATGTCGCCGCGCTCGCCGCCGCGCGCGGTGCCGATGTCCTGTGTGTGGGGCGCCGGCCCGGGTCCATCGGCCGGCACGTGCGCTGGGACGCCGAGAGCGGGCCGCCCGACCTGGGCGGGGCCGATGTCGTCGTGCACTGCGCGGCAGCCGTCGGCGACCCGGTGCCCGGTTCGCCGGCCGAGGCCACGATGCGGGCCGTGAACGTCGACGGCACCGCCCGCCTCCTGGAGGCGGCCGCGGGCCGGCCGGTGGTCTGGGTGAGCAGCGCCAGCGTGTACGCCCCGGGGCCGGGGCGGTCCCGGATCACGGAGGACCATCCCGTGCGCGGGCAGTTGAACGCCTACGGTCGTACGAAGGCGGCCGGCGAGGCCCTCGCGCTCGCGGCCGGCGCGGTGGTGCTCCGCCCGCGGGCGGTCTACGGTCCCGGCGACCCCCACCTCGTGCCGCGGCTGCTCGCCCGCGTCCGCGCCGGGCTGCTGCTCCTGCCCGGCCGCGACGTGCTCCTGAGCCTGACGGCCGTGGAGAACCTCGCCGACGCGTGTCTCTCCGCCGCCGATTGGCAGCCGGGCGCGTACAACATCGCGGACCCGGTGCCGTACCACCGTGACGAGGCCGTACGGACGGTTCTGCGTGCCCACGGCGTACGCGCCCGGATCGGCCGGCTCCCCCTGCCCCTGGCGCGCGCCGCGGCCGCCACCGCGGAGTCCCTCTCCCGCCTCCGGCCGCACACCGAGCCCCCGCTGACCCGGTACGCCGTGGATCAGCTCGCCCACACGGTCGTCCTCGACGTCTCCAGGGCCGAGGGCCAGGGCTGGCGGGCACGGCGCACCCTCGCCGACTTCGCCACGGCCGTCGCCGGGGGCTGACGCGGAACGTGCATGCCTTACCGAGCATCTGCCCGAAACCGTCTCCGGCCGCACCGCACCCCGCTACCGTCCCCCATGCACCGTCGCCACCCGAGGAGGCCCTCGTGAGCAGCAACCCACCGACCCACGCGGACATCCTGCTGCGGGCGATCCGGGCGCTCGGCGGGATGTGGGACGCGAACCGGGCGCTCTCGGCCCTGCGGGACGCGGGGGTCGCCGCGCAGGACCGGGAGTCCGGGGAGAAGCAGGCCCGGAAGGCACTGCGCGACCTGGCGCGCGGGAGCCACATCGTGAAGCTCGACGACAGGCCCGTCGAGTACCGCCAGGCTCCTCGGTAGACCGGAATCACGGTGTGTCGCCACAGGGGCGACACACCGCGCCGGAAGGCCGGGCAACAGGACATGCCCCACCACCTGCGGTATGCCTTTCCCATGGAGTCCCGGCCGCGAGGCATCTCTCCCCGCCTCTCCCGGCGCGGTGGGCGGCTGCTTCTGGCCGCTCCCTTCGCGCTGATCGCGACGGTCACGGTGGTGGACATCCTGCTGCCGCCGGAGGTCCATCTCGGCCCGTTCCTGATCGCCGCGCCGGCGGTGACCGCGTCGTTCGCCGGTCCTCGGATGACAGCCTTCGTGGGCGCGGTCGCCGTCCTCGCGCAGGCGGTGGTGGCGATCGTGCGGACGAGCCTGACGGACCTCAACCACACCTACCAGATCGCCGCGCTGATCCTGATCTCGATCATCGCCACCTTCTTCGCGTACCTGCGCGAGGCGCACGAGAGCAAGGTGACTCAGCTGCGCTCCATCGCCCAGGCCGCGCAGAGCGTCGTCCTGCGGCCGCTCCCCCTCCGGTCGGGTCCGCTGCGGATCGCCTCGCTCTATCTGGCGGCGGAGGAGGAGGCGCAGATGGGCGGCGACCTCTACGCGGCCGCGCGTACGGGGTCGGGGACGAGGCTGCTGATCGGTGACGCCCGCGGCAAGGGCCTCGACGCGATCAGCGAGGCCTCGCTCGTGCTCGGCGCCTTCCGCGTCACCGCCCGCCGGGAGCGGGAGCTGCCCGAACTGATCGGGCACCTGGAGGCCGGTGTCGGTTCCGCCGAGGCGGACGAACGCGCGGACGACGTCGGGATGTCCGTGGACGACGAGGCCCAGGAGGCGTTCGTCACCGCACTGGTGCTGGACATCCCCGATCACGAGCCGGTCGTGCGGCTCGCCAACTGCGGGCATCCCTCACCACTGATCCTGCGGAAGGGGCGGGTCGTCGCCCTCGACAGTGCCGAACCGAACCCGCCGCTGGGGCTCGCGGGCGTCGTTTCCCCCGCCGTCGCCGTGGAGTCCTTCCCCTTCGATGTCGGGGACGTGCTGCTGCTCTACACCGACGGCGTCGTCGAGGCGCGTGACCGCAACCGTGCCTTCTACCCCTTGGTCGAGCGGCTCGCGGCATGGGCGGGGGACGACCCGCAGACCCTGCTCGCCCACCTCCGGGACGACCTCCACGCGTACGCGGGCGGTCACCTCGGCGACGACGCGGCGCTCGTCGCGGTCGAACGGCTGGCGCCGGAGCCCTGGGGCCGCAACGAATGACGCCGGAGCCCAGGGGCAGTCCTACGACTTCCGCTCAGGGAGCGAGCGCGCGGGCCACGGCCGTGAGCAGCGCCGCGCCGTCGTGGGTCGCGATCATGAGGCGTTCGCCCCGGCGTGTGGTGACGACCACGCTGTCCATGCCCATCGGCACGGCCCAGCCGCCGCCGACCAGCCGCGGCGCGCTGCGGTCGGCCGCCTGCAGGCCGGCGAGGGGGCTCTGGACCGCGCCTGCCGACGCCGCGTACCTCCGGCCCGCGCGGGGCCTCACGAGTCGCATCGCCGCGTGGACGGAGCCGGCGTCCACGTCGGCGAGGGGGATGCGCTCGCGGCCGACGCGGAGCAGGCCGCCGGCCGGGTCGACGCGGACGCGGTGGTAGATCGCCTTCGAGATCGGGACCGCGATGCAGGGCACCAGAACGAGCAGGTAGGCCGCCGACACGAGCAGCCAGACCCCGGTGTCCTCGGGCAGCGCGTCCACTCCCAGCCGGACAACCATCACCAGGTAGACGGCGACGCAGAAGACGGTCCAGGTCTTGGGCAGCTTCTCGACGTACATGCGGGGTTCCTCGATCTTCGACGGCAGAGTCCCATCCTCGGGACTCCACCGGCCGTCGTCCTGAGTACCCGTACTCACTTCGTGGAGGTCGACGGCCGGGCGGCGCATGGTCGGCCCCGGGCGGGGCACGCGCGGGGCAGCAGCCCGCTTCGGGAAGGAGTGCGCCATGCCCGCGGACGCGCACATCGGTGCCTCGTACTGGATGCACGGCACACCCTCTCCCGACCGCCCCGCCCTCACCGACGACCTGACGGCCGACGTCGTCGTCATCGGGGGCGGCATCGCCGGCCTGTGTACGGCGCACGAGCTGGTCCGCGCGGGACGTGAGGTCGTGCTGCTGGAGGCCGGCCGGATCGCCGGCGGGGTCTCCGGCCACACCACGGGCAAGCTCACCGCCCTGCACGGCCTCACCTACGCGCCGCTCCGCGACGCCCACGGCCTCCTCGCCGCCACCCGGTACGCCCGCGCGCAGCAGGAGGCGCTCGACCACGTGGTGGGCCTGTGCGCGGAGCTGGGCATCGACGCCGAGCTGGAGCGGGCGCCGGCCTTCACCTATGTCACGGACGAGGAGCGGGCCGGGGAGATCCGCGCGGAGGCGGCCGCGGCCCTGGAGGCCGGGCTCGACGCCGCGTACGTGACGGAGACCGATCTGCCCTTCCCGGTGGCGGCGGCGGTGCGGCTGGACGGCCAGCTCCTCTTCCACCCGCGCAGGTTTCTGCTGGGTCTCGCCGAGGATCTCGTCGCCCGGGGCGGCATCGTCCACGAGCACACCCGGGTCACCGAGCTGCGGGAGCTCGCGGCCTGCAGGCTGGTCACGGAGGGCGGCGTGACCGTGCACGCCGAGGATGTGGTGGTCGCGACGAACTTTCCGCTGATCGTGCATAGTTCGCTGATCACCAGGCTGACGGTTCGCCGGGAACTGGTGGTCGCCGCGCCTGTCCCCACGGCGACGGCGCCCGAGGGCATGTATCTGACACCTGAGGACCGCACACGGTCGGTGCGCACCGCCCCGTACGACGACGGCCACCGGCTGCTGATCGTCACCGGCGAGGCCTTCGAGCCCGGTACCGATCACGCGGGCGACCGGCTCGAGCGGCTGACCGGGTGGGCCCGCCGGACCTTCCCGGGGTTCGGTGAGTCGGGGACCACCTTCCGGTGGGCCGCCCAGGACGTGCGGTCGGCGGACCACGTTCCGTACGTGGGCCATGAGCACCCGGACACACAGCATGTCTTCGTCGCCACCGGCTTCGGCGGCTGGGGCATGAGCAACGGGGTCATGGCGGGCCGTCTGCTGGCCGCCCATGTGACCGGCGCCCCGCGCCCGGACTGGACCGAACTCTTCGATCCGCGCCGCCATCTGCCCCTGCGGGAGTTCCCGGACGTGGTGCGGGCGCAGGCGTCCGTGGCCCGGCACTACCTGATCGCCCGGGCGCCGCGCTGCACCCACATGGGCTGCGAGCTCGGCTTCAACGAGCTGGAGGACACCTGGGAGTGCCCCTGTCACGGCTCGCGCTTCGCGGCGGCCGACGGGCGGGTCCTCCAGGGGCCCGCGACCCGCCCCCTGGAGGAGGCGGGTCCGGCCCTGGAGGGTGCGGGCGGGGTCAGCGGCGCAGCGGACCCTCACACGTGAAGCCGGCCGTTCCGGCGCGGCCGCCGGTCCAGATGTCCACCGGGCCGAAGGAGCAGTTCATGTCGTTGAAGTTGTCTCCGCCGCTCCTGCTCCGGTCGAGGACGAAGTAGTCGACGGTCTCGGACATGTCCTTGAAGACCTTGTCGGGGTCGGTGGCGTCGGCGAGGTTGGCGGTGATCCGGCCGGTGCAGACGAAGCGCGGCAGCAAGGGGTCGCCGCTTCCGGTGCAGGTGGGCGTGTTTCCGGTGGCGGCCGCGAAGGCGGACCGTATCTGGTCGGGGGTGGCGTGTCGCAGGCCGGCGGTCGGCTCGTGGGTGGTGTCGGGCACGAACAGCTCGTCGACCCGGGCGATCTGCCGGTCGAGGAAGGCGTCGTAGGCGGCCTGCGTCCCCGCGTCCTTGCCGACGGTGTCGCGCCAGGTGTCGTAGCCCCGGACGTCTCCGGCGCGGAGGTAGCCGTACATGGCGCGCAGCAGCGCGGGGCGCTCGGTCCACAGGTACTCGAAGAACGTGCCCGCGTAGCTGTAGAAGCGGAAGCCGTCGCCGTCGTAGGTGGCGTGCAGGATCTGGTCGACGGTCATGCGCGGGCCGCCGGAGGCGGTGTCCCTGATGACGCTCTCGACGAGCGACTTGCGGACCGCGATGCCGTCGTCGCGGGTGGCGCCGTCGAAGAACTCCGCGGTGCCCTCGTCCATGGCCGTGGTGCGGTCGTTCTCGTACCACGGCCCCTCGCCGAAGAAGCCGGGGACGGCGAAGCGGCCGTTGAGGTAGTGGACGTACTCGTGCCGGAAGAGCTCTTCGAGCGTGAGGCTGGAGTCCTGCGGCACACGCCGCTGGTACGTGTAGAACGTCGCGCCGCGCTCGATGTAGATGCCGCCGTTCTCGGTGCCCATCCCGGTCAGGATCGGGTGGTACGTCTCGTAGTCCTGGCGGGAGGCGTAGAGCACGATGTTCAGGGCGGTGTTGGCGTCGCCGGCGAGCGGCTGCTCCGTGCCGAGTACCCGGTGGAACTGGGACTTGACCTGCTTGCTCGCGTAGTAGAGCTGGTCGACGGTGGCGCGGTCGAGACCGGTGCGGACCTTGATCGCCCCGTTGTCGTAGGTGTACGTGTACGGGAAGATCCTCGCCTCGATGTCGGCCTTGCAGACCTTGTACGGGGCGCAGGCGTCGTAGAAGTTGAGCCAGCCGACGAGCGAGGCCCAGGGGGCGCTTCCCGTTCCGAAGCCGGTCTCGACCGGGCCGAGCAGCCCGCCGAGGTCGGCGACGATCCTGCTCCTGAGGCTGTCGATCTGGCCGAAGCGCCCGTACTCGCCGAGAGCGTCGCGGACGACCCACGCGTTGGCGGTGTTCTTGAGGTGCGTGTGGGTGGAGAAGTCCTTGAACGCCGCGCGGTATCCCGCGTTCTGGGCGACGGCGGTACGGAAGGCGGTGTCCTGGTTGCCGGGGTAGACGCCGAGGTAGTTGACGGAGAGCGCGGCGAGGGCCGCACCGCCCCAGCCGGGGTCTCCCGACGTCTGCGGGTGGCCGGCGCCCATGCGGGCGAGGACCTGGGCGATCAGGCCGAGTTGATGCTGCCGCAGGCCGGGAGCGCTACCGGTGTAAAGGGCCTCGCGGAGCGTCTGAGCGTTCTCCGGGGTGACGTCGAAGGTGTGCGAGGCGTAGCCGTAGGCCGCGGTGGCGGCGCGCATGGTCTCGACCGTCGGGGCGTCGGTGATGTCGATCTCGGACCGGCTGAAGTCGTGGTACGCGACGGCGTGGAGGTACGTGAACATCTCCAGGAGGTGGCTGGAGTTGGTGCCGTCGTGGTCGGCGGCGAGGCTCTTGATCCGCTTGGCGACGGCCTGCACATGGGCATCCGACATCACGGGAGCAAGGCGGGCGTCCCAGGTCCAGATGAGTCCTCGCAGGCAGCCGTCGGCCTCGACGGCGGGATCGGCGAGAAAGTCGGCGAACTGGGCGGGGGTCAGTCCGGTGATGCCGTCGAGCGTGCAGGGCACACCGGCCCGGGTGGTGGCCGCGCTTCCGATACGGGCCCGGTCCTGGGAGCTCGGGTCGCTCTGCGGGCCGGGAACACGTCCGGCGGTGACACCGCGGGGTGCGGCGGCGGGTCCTGTCTTCGCCGCGGGCGCCTCTGCGAGGCGGTCGACCTCGTCGTGCGGGTTCGGGGCGTAGGCCGCCGGGGCGGTCGGACCGGCGTTCCGCGGCGCGAAGGTGGCCGGTGTCTCCATGGGGGCGGCGGCCTGGGCCGAGTACGCGAGCGGGGCGGTGAGGCCGGTCGCGAGCACTGCGGCGAGAAGGGTCGTGCGCACGGCTCTGTGCTGGGACACGAAGTCTCCTGTGATGGGGGGTGAAGGGGGGAACTTCCCTTGAGGACAGGGCTGTTGAAGTAACGCTGCCCTGAACATGACATATAACATAGCAATGTGAAATTGCACTGAGAAGCCTTGCGCACCGCCAGTTTCGGTGAGCCAGACGCTAGTTGAGGGCGCCGCCGGGCTCTGGGAGCGGATGGGAGAGCGCGATCGCCCGCGAAAGCCGTTACCACCAGGGCATGTTGGGCCTCTTGGCAAGCACAATGGCATGTGAAATATTACCGGCGTGCCCACGAGACACCTCTCCGCGGCGACCGACGTCATCATCGTCGGCGCCGGAATGATCGGCGCGGCCTGCGCGTACTACGCCGTACGCGCAGGCCTCTCCGTCACCGTCCTCGACCGCGGCCCCGTCGCGGGCGGCACCACCGGCGCCGGCGAGGGCAACCTCCTGGTCTCCGACAAGGAGCCGGGGCCCGAGCTGGATCTGGCGTTGCTGTCGAACCGCCTGTGGCGCGAACTCTCCCCCGCTCTTCGGACGGAGGCCGAGTTCGAGCCCAAGGGCGGCCTGGTGGTCGCCTCGGACGGGCACGGCCTGGACGCCCTGCGACGGTTCGCGAAGGCGCAGAGCGCGGCAGGCGTCGAGGCGTACGAGATCCCCGGTGACGGGCTCCACGACCTGGAGCCCCATCTCGCACCGGGCCTCGCGGGCGCGTTCCACTACCCCCAGGACGCGCAGGTGCAACCGGCGCTGGCAGCGTCCCGGCTGCTGCGCGCCTCCCGCGCCACCGTCCGCACCGGCACGGAGGTCACCTCCGTACTCACCGGTGCGGACGGTTCCGTGCGCGGGGTACGGACCGCCGAGGGCGGCGTACTGCACGCCCCCTACGTGGTGAACGCGGCCGGGAGTTGGGGCGGCGCCCTTGCCCGGCTGGCCGGCACGGAGCTTCCGGTCCTTCCCCGCCGCGGCTTCGTGCTGGTCACCGAACCGCTGCCGCGCGTGGTGCGGCACAAGGTGTACGCGGCGGACTACGTCGCGGACGTCGCGAGCGACTCGGCCGCCCTGCAGACTTCTCCGGTCGTCGAGGGGACGCCGGCGGGGCCGGTCCTGATCGGCGCCAGCCGGGAGCGGGTCGGCTTCGACCGTACGCTCTCGACACCGGCCCTCAGCCGACTGGCCCAGGGCGCCGCGCGGTTGTTCCCCGTCCTCGCCGACGTGCGGGTGACGCGGGCGTACGCGGGATTCCGCCCGTATCTGCCGGATCATCTCCCGGCGATCGGACCCGACCCGCGCGTACCGGGGCTCCTCCACGCCTGCGGACACGAGGGCGCCGGGATCGGACTGGCCCCGGCGACGGGCCTGTTGATCTCCCACTTCCTGACCGGGACCGCGCCGTCGATGGACGCCCGCCCTTTCCGACCGGAACGGTTCTCCGACGCGGAGCGGCGCCCTGCCCGGCCTTCCCGGGAGGCGACATGACCCGGGACGACCCGTCCACCGTTCCCCTTCCGTTGGGACTGCGCATGATCCGTCGCATCAGGCACCGCGTGAGCCGGGCCCGTACCCCTCGGTCACTCGTCGACGCCCGGCCCGGGCCGGCGATCACGTTCACGTTCGACGGGCGGCCCGTCACCGCCCTGCCGGGGCAGTCGCTCGCCGCCGCCCTCTGGGCGGCGGGGATCCTCTCCTGGCGGACGACACGCGCCGGCGGGAAGCCGCGCGGGGTGTTCTGCGGGATCGGTCAGTGCTTCGACTGTCTGGTCACGGTCGACGGCCGCCCGAATCGGCGTGCCTGTCTCGTCCCGGCCGAGCCGGGCCATGTCGTCACCACCCAGGAGGGACACGGCCGTGCCGAACTCGATGCCCGCTAGCGGTGACGGGGACGTCGCGGTGACATCCGCCGGCTACGACGTCGTGGTCGTCGGTGCCGGTCCCGCCGGGATCGCCGGTGCCGTCGCCGCCGCCGAGCGCGGTCTGTCGGTGGCCCTGCTCGACGGTGACGCCGGGCTCGGCGGCCAGTTCTACCGGCAGCCCGCGGCCACGCTCGGCGCCGCCCGGCCGGAGGCGCTGCACCACGACTGGGCGGCCTTCGACGGGCTGCGGCGGCGGTGGGAGGCGAGTGGCGGCGTCCATCTGCCGCGGCACCACGTCTGGACCGTCGCCGCGGAGCGGAGCGGGGTGCCGGGCGCGGGCACGGAGGGCGCCTCGTGGGCGGTGCACGCCGTCACCGGGCCCGACGGGGACGGTGACAGGCCCGTGGTGGTGCGGGGGCGTGCCGTGCTGCTGGCGACCGGTGCGGCCGAGCGCCACCTGCCCTTCCCCGGCTGGACCCTGCCGGGTGTGATCGGCGCCGGGGGTGCGCAGGCCATGCTCAAGTCCGGGCTCGTGCTGCCCGGCGGTCGGGTCGTGGTCGCGGGCAGCGGTCCGCTGCTGCTCGCCGTGGCCTCATCGCTGGTGGCGGCGGGGGCCCGGGTGCCCGCCGTGGTCGAGGCGGCGGGCTATCTCGGCTACGCACGGCGGCCCGGTGTGCTGGCCGCGGGCCCGGGCAAGTTGGCGGAGGCGCTCGGGCACGTGGCGCCGTTGGCGCTGCGCGGTGTGCGGCCCTACGCGCGGCACGCCGTGGTCCGTGCGCACGGCGCCGAGCGGGTGGAGGCGGTGACCGTCGCCCGCCTGGACGGCGACTGGCGCCCGGTGCCCGGGACCGAGCGGCGGATCCCCTGCGACGCGGTGGCCGTGGGCCACGGCCTCGTTCCCCGGATCGACCTGGGTACCGCCCTCGACTGCGCGACCCGCGCCACTCCGGACGGCGCGACGGCCCTCGTGGTCGACGCCGGTCAGCGGACCACGATCGCCGGCCTGTGGTCGGCGGGCGAGACGGCAGGTGTCGGCGGCGCCCGACTGGCGATGGTGGAGGGCGAGTTGGCGGGCATCGCGATCGCCGCACGACTGGGCGGAGCGTCCGTCGGGGGGCGGACCGCGCGGACGCGTTCCCTGCTGCGCGCACGTGCCCGGCTGCGGGCCTTCGCCTCGCTGATGGCGACGGCGCACGCACCGGGCGACGGCTGGTACGGCCCCGGCGGCTGGCTCGACGACGAGACGGAGGTGTGTCGTTGCGAGGAGGTCGACGCGGGGCGCGTCCGCGAGGCGGTCGAGCACCTGGGCGCGGGCGACGCCCGTACGGTGAAGCTGCTGACCCGGGCGGGCATGGGCTGGTGCCAGGGCCGGGTCTGCGGGCCCGCCGTCGCCTGCCTGGCGCGCGGAGGGCCGGCGCGGGACGTCGCACTCCCCGGCTCCCCCGAACGCCGCCCGTTGGCCGTCCCGGTGACGCTCGGCGCGCTCGCCGCGCTCGAACCGGACCCGGACCGTTCGCGGGGCGGCGACTGAATCCCGTACGGGCTGGATCCCGTACCGGAACAAGAGACGCAACTGACGATCCATCAATAACATGTCACATTTCACTGACGAAGGGCTCCACGTGACCGTCACCCCCGCACCCGCCGACTGGACCGCCACCCGCCCCTGGCGCGGCATCATGGTCGCCACCGCCCTCCCCTTCCGCGACGACGACCTCACCGTCGACCACGACGCCTATGCCGAGCACGTCCGATGGCTGCTCGACAACGGCTGCGACGGAGTCGTGCCCAACGGTTCGCTCGGCGAGTACCAGACCCTCACCGCCGAGGAGCGCGCCCGGGTCGTCCGTACGGCCGTCGAGGCGGCCGGTGACGGGGCGCGGGTGATGCCCGGGGTCGCGGCCTACGGCAGCGCCGAGGCGCGCCGCTGGACCGAACAGGCCGCCGAGGCGGGCTGCGGATCGGTGCTGCTGCTCCCGCCCAACGCCTACAGGTGCGATGCCTCCGCCGTACGCGCCCACTACGCCGAGGTCGCCGGCGTCGGACTGCCGGTCGTCGCGTACAACAATCCGCACGACACCAAGGTGGACCTCACCCCCGACCTGCTGGCCGCGCTGCATGCGGACGGCCACATCGTCGCGGTGAAGGAGTTCAGCGGCGACGTCCGCAGGGCGTACGAGATCGCCGAACGCGCCCCGGAGCTCGATCTGTTGATCGGGGCCGACGACGTGCTGCTCGAACTGGCCGTCGCGGGCGCGGTCGGCTGGGTCGCCGGCTACCCGAACGCCTTCCCCTCCTCCTGCGCGGAGCTGTACCGTGCCGCCGTCGCCGGCGACCTCGAGCGGGCGCTGCCGCTCTACCGCGCGCTGCACCCTCTGCTGCGCTGGGACTCGAAGACGGAGTTCGTCCAGTCGATCAAGCTGTCCATGGACATCGCGGGCCGGCCCGGCGGACCCTGCCGCCCGCCGCGCTCGCCTCTCACCGGCATCACCGAGGCCGAGGTCCGCGCCGCCACCGAGAAGGCCGTCGCCGACGGCCGGCACTGAGAGGAGCCCCGTCGTGCGCACCCGTCACGTGTTCCACGCAGTCGACTCGCACACCGAGGGAATGCCCACCCGTGTCATCACCGGTGGAGTCGCGCCGATCCCCGGCGCCACCATGGCCGAACGCCGGCTGCACTTCGTCGAGCACCTGGACCATCTCCGTACGCTGCTGATGTACGAGCCCCGCGGTCACGCCTCCATGAGCGGCGCGATCCTGCAGCCGCCCACCAGGCCTGACGCCGATGTCGGCGTGCTGTTCATCGAGGTGTCCGGGCTGCTGCCGATGTGCGGGCACGGCACGATCGGGGTGGCGACCGTGCTGGTGGAGACCGGGATGGTGCCGGTGGTCGAACCGGTGACGACCGTCCGCCTCGACACCCCCGCCGGCCTGGTGCGTGCGGAGGTACGGGTCGAGGGCGGTGTCGCGAAGGCGGTGACGCTGACCAACGTGCCCGCGTTCTGCGCCGCCGTGGACCGGGAGGTGAAGGTGCCCGGCTTCGGCACGGTCCCCTACGACCTGGCCTTCGGCGGCAACTTCTACGCCTTCGTCGATCTGGACGCGCTCGGGCTGCCGTTCGACCGGGACCGCAAGGACGAGCTGCTCAGGGCCGGCCTTGCGATCATGGAGGCGATCAACACCACCGAGCGCCCCGCCCACCCGGTCCGGCCGGAGATCGGCGGCGTCAAGCACGTCCACCTCACCGCGCCCGGCTCGGACGCGCGCCACTCGCGCCACGCCATGGCCATCCATCCCGGCTGGTTCGACCGCTCCCCCTGCGGCACGGGCACGTCCGCGCGCATGGCGCAACTCCATGCCCGCGGGGAGCTTCCGCTGCACCAGGACTTCGTCAACGAGTCCTTCATCGGCACCCGGTTCACCGGTCGGCTGATCGAGGAGACCGAGGTGGGTGGCGTGCCCGCGGTGGTGCCGACCATCACGGGGCGCGCGTGGCTCACGGGCACCGCGCAGTACTTCCTCGACCCGGAGGACCCGTTCCCCGGCGGGTTCCTGCTGTGAGCTGTCACGCGCCGTGAAAACGTGAAATTGTACGGTGGTGCGGCGCCACGCCCCGGCGGCCGGACGGCGCGACAAGCGGAAGTCGGAGAACGGCACATGGGCCATCTGAAGCAGAGTCATCTGATCACCACCCGGGAGCGCCTGCGCGACCAGGTGGCCCACGCTCTGCGGGCGGCGCTGATCTCCGGCGAGCTCAAGCCCGGCGAGGTGTACTCGGCACCGGGTCTGGCCGAGGACTTCGGGATCTCGGCCACTCCGGTACGGGAGGCGATGCTCGACCTGGCCCGTGAGGGCCTGGTCGAGCCGGTGCGCAACAAGGGCTTCCGGGTCACCGAGGTCAATGAACGCGACCTCGACCAGTACACGGACATCCGGCTGCTCATCGAGGTGCCGACAGTGGGCCGGGTGACGCTGACGGCGGACCGCGACGAGCTCCGGGCGCTGCGTCCGATCGCCGAGGAGATCGTGGCGGCGGCCCGCGCCCACGACCTCATCGGCTATCTGGAGTCCGACCGCCGCTTCCACCTCACGCTGCTCGGCCTCTCCGGCAACGAACGCCTGGTCGAGACGGTCGGCGACCTGCGCAAACGGTCACGGCTCTACGGTCTGACGGCCTTGGACGAGCGCGGTGAGCTGCTGCCCTCGGCGGAGGAGCATCTGGAGCTGCTCGACTTCATGCTGGCGGGTGACGCGATGGGCGCCGAGGCCTGCATGGTCCGCCATCTCAGCCACGTACGGTCCCTGTGGGCACGGGACGAGTCCCGTACGGCGCCGGCCGCCGTGGCACCCGCTCCGCGCAGCGCGTCCGGGTGAGGTCGAGGTCCTGGGCAAAACAGCCGATAATGGACCTCATGAGCCGTAAGGCAGCAGCTCCGAACCATCCCCCCTCGACCCTGTCCTACAAGGGCCGGGACATGCGTCTGCGCACGATCGCCTTCGTGATCCTCGCAGGTCTGGCGATCTGGTTCATCGCCGCGAACACGGGGTCGGTCACGATCAGGCTGTGGATCCCCACCGTCACCCTGCCTCTCTGGAGCGTCCTCACGGTCACGCTCCTCGTGGGGGTCGTTCTCGGCCTGTACATCGCCCGCCGGCGCATACGGCGCTGACCTGACCACGCATGGGCGACACGGAACCGCGGCTGGACCGCGGCGAGGCCCTCGCGGCCACGGGCGTGGGCTGCTTCCTGTGGGTTCCGGCCACCGGGCAGCTGATCCTGGACCCCGTGGGCCGCGACGCGCTCGATCTGCTCCCCGGGGAGTACCGCGGGCTGGCGGAGGACCTCCGGCCCAAGATCCTCCGGGACGACTGGACACTGCTCTCGGGTCTCTCCGCGGCGCTGCGGGGCGGTCTCAAGGACGCGTACAGCGCCTACTTCCGCGTCGCTCTCCACGACGGTCGCAGCCGCTGGACACACGTTCGGGGGAACGTCGTGCGCGACGGCTCGGACGGGGTCACGCGGGTGGTGGGGGTGGTCCGTGACGCCACTCTGGATCTGTCGCCCTCGTCGCTTCGGCCGCCGGCCGACGAGGACAGCGATCACCTGCACACCCTGGGCGAGGCGGCGATCGCCCTGGCCCGGGCGATGAGCGTGCGCGAGGTCGGCGCGGTCCTCGGCGACGAGCTGTGCCTGCGCAGGCTCGGGGTGAAGGCCATGTCACTCGCCGTGCTCGAACAGGGCCGGCTCCGCCTCGTCCGCAGCGTGCTGTCCCTGGACGATGCCGAGCCCCCGCAGAAGTCCCGGCTCGCCGACTCGTGGCCGCTGAACGACGTCGTACGCTCCGCCAGGCCACTCTTCTTCACATCGGTGCCCGACTTCCTCGACCGCTACCCGCGGCTGGCGCCGCACCAGCACGGCTTCCACGCGACGGCCGCAGCGTTCCTGCCGCTGGTCGAGCAGGGGCAGCCGCTCGGCGCCATGGGCATGTTCTACGAGAACACGAACTCGTTCTCGCTCGCGGACCACACCCTGATGACCGCCTGGTCGAGGGCGGTGGCGCGCGCCCTGCACCGGGTCACGATGCTCGACCGGTCGCGGGAGATCGCCGCCGGTCTGCAGAACGCCATGCTGCCGCGCAGGATCCCCGAGACCCCCGGCGGACGGATCACCGTGCGGTACCGGACCGCGCGGCAGGGGGTGCGGGTCGGCGGGGACTGGTACGACGCGGTGACGCTGCCCGACGGCGGGGTGGGCGTCGCCATCGGCGACGTACAGGGCCATGACACCGAGGCGGCGGCGCTCATGGGGCAGCTGCGCGTGGCCATGACCGCGTACGCGGCGGAGGGCCATCCGTGCGAGTGGGTCCTCGCCAAGGCGTCGGCCTTTCTCGCCGAGCTGGGCGCCGACCGCTTCGCCACCTGCCAGTATCTGCGGATCGCTCTCGCCACCGGCGCGGTCCACGCGGCCAACGCGGGCCATCCGCTGCCGCTGCTGCGCCGTACCGACGGCACGGTGGACCGTCTGGAGCTGGCCGGCGGTCCGCCGCTGGGACTCCCCGCCGACTGGGACCTCACGCCGTATTCGCCGACCTCGGCGCGGCTGGATCCGGGCGAGACCCTGCTGCTGTACAGCGACGGCCTGGTCGAGAGGCCGGGCGAGGACATCGACCGAGGCCTGGCCCGGCTGAGCGCCGCGTTCTCGGCAGGCCCGGCCGATCTGGAGGAGCTCGCCGACCACCTCCTCGACACGCTCACCCCGGGCCCGCACGCGGAGGACGACGCCGCTCTGCTGATGCTGCGCCGGGACGCGGCGTGACGTGCCGGGACGCGCCGTGACCGCTGGGGCTCAGGTGGCGGGGAGGCCGTGTGTCAGGCGGGGAGGCCGTGGCGGCGGGCTTCCTTGGGGGTCGTGCCCCACCATCTGCGACAGCAGCGGTTGAGGGCCGACTGTTCGGAGAGGGCGAGGAGACCCGCGATCTGGCCGAAGGGAAGGTCGGTGGCGGTGAGATAGCGGCGGGCGGCGCGCCGGCGTTCCTCGTCGAGGAGTGCGGCGAATGTCGTGTCCTGCTCCGCGAGCCTGCGTTGGAGCGTGCGGGGGTGGAGGTTCAGCAGGTCGGCGACGGTCGCGATCGTGGGTGCCGAGGTGCCCAGCGACTGGCGGACGGCGGCCCGGACGCGGGTGGGGAGGTCCGGGCTCCCGCCGGGGGTGTGCTCGGCGAGGAACGCGACCGCCAGATCTCGCAGATGCGTGTCCCCGCCGGCGAGCGGACGGCTTTCGAGCGTGTGCGGCACGCGCAGCAGGGCGGCGGGCCGACCCGTGCGCACGGGCACGCCGTAGAAGTCCTCGTACGCGGACAGGGGTGCGGCCGGTACGTGCGGCAGCTCCACCGTGCACAGACCGTACGGTCCGGTGAGGAACATGATGGAGCGGTGGATGAAGCCGAGGCTCAGGTCCAGCGCCTGCGGCGGGAACTCCCGCCCGGGCGCGACGCCCAGGCCGAGCGCGACGATGCCCGGTGTCCCGTACGGATCCGGCTCCAGGCCGAACCGCATCGATTCGGTGTGGACGAAGAGGTAGCGGACGGTGCATGCGAGGGCGTCGCCGAGGGTGGGCGAGTTCTGGATGGCGAGCGCCAGGGCGCCGAGCATTCCGAGCTCCTGACGTGCCGCCATGCGCAGGCCGAGGTCGGGACAGCCGAGTTCGGCGGCGGCGAGCTCCAGGACCGTGGCCACGGCCTCGTCCTCGACCAGCAGGTCGTCGGAGTCGAGGGCCGCGAGGGGCAGATTCACCCTTCGTACGAACTCCTCGGCGTCGCCGCCGAGCTCCGCGACGGTCGCTCGGAAGCCCCGCAGACCGGCCGACCTGATCACTGGCATGTCGCCCAGGGTCAAGAATCTGTCGTCCGGAGTCAATTCCTGCTCCGTGTTGCTTCCGACACTAAGAACATGACGACGAGCACCGGTCCATCCTCCACGCCCTCTCCCTCCTCCGTACTGCCCGAGCACATCGACGTCGTGGTCGTCGGCGCCGGCCTGTCCGGCGTCGGTGCGGGCTACCGGCTCCGGACGGAGTGCCCCGACCGCTCCTTCGCGATCCTCGAAGCCCGGCAGAGCATGGGCGGGACGTGGGACCTCTTCCGTTACCCGGGTGTGCGCTCCGACTCGGACATGTTCACACTGGGGTACCCGTTCAAGCCCTGGCGGGACTCCAAGGTGCTCGCCGACGGCGCATCCATCCTCGGCTACATCAAGGAGACCGCCGCCGAGTTCGGCATCGACCGGCACATCCACTACGGCACGCGCGTCCTGGCCGCCGACTGGTCCTCGCCGACGGCCCGGTGGACGCTCACGCTGGAGCACACGGACGCACACGGCGAGGTGACACGGCAGACGCTGACCTGCGACTTCCTGTACACCTGCGCGGGTTACTACAACTACGAGCGGGGCCACTCCCCGGACTTCCCGGGGATCGATTCGTTCGAGGGGCGGGTCGTGCACCCGCAGTTCTGGCCCGCGGACCTCGACCACACCGGCAAGCGCGTGGTCGTCATCGGCAGTGGGGCGACCGCTGTCACCATCGTGCCCGCCATGGCCGGCCGGGCCTCGCACGTCACGATGCTCCAGCGCACCCCCACCTGGATCAGCTCGCTGCCGTCGAGGGACGTGGTGGCCGATGCCGTGCGGGCGGTGCTGCC
Source organism: Streptomyces sp. NPDC056222 (assembly GCF_042264065.1). NCBI lineage: Bacteria > Bacillati > Actinomycetota > Actinomycetes > Kitasatosporales > Streptomycetaceae > Streptomyces > Streptomyces sp. NPDC056222. The sequence goes on from NZ_JBHJTL010000035.1 coordinate 63,273, forward strand.
GGCGAAGGCGGCGCACCGGGTGGTCCGTACGAAGAACATTCTGTTCACCATCGGCGTGTACCAGTTCTGCCGCCGCGCGCCGAGGACGGCACGGCGTGTCCTGAGCGGCCTGAACCAGCGTGTCCTGCGGGACGAGGGGCTGATCCGGGAGCATCTGACGCCCAGTTACGACCCTTGGGACCAGCGGCTCTGCGCCGTTCCGGACGCCGATCTGTTCCATGCCCTGAAGAGGGGCGAGGCCGAGATCGTCACCGATCGCATCGACCGTTTCGTGCCGGAGGGGATCAGGCTGACATCGGGCCGGGTGCTGGAGGCCGACGTCGTCGTGACGGCCACCGGACTCGAACTGCTCGCCTTCGGCGGCATCGAGCCGACGGTGGACGGCCGGCCGGTGAAGCTGTCGGACCAGTTCGTGTGGCAGGGCACGATGCTCACGTCGGTGCCCAACTTCGCCTTCTGCATCGGCTACACGAACGCTTCCTGGACGCTGCGCGCCGACCTGACCTCACGCCTCGTCTGCAAGGTGCTCAACCACATGGGCGGGCGGCGGTACGCGGCGGTGGTGCCGAAGCCGGAGGGCACGCTGCGCGAGCGGCCCCTGCTCGACCTCGCCTCGGGCTACGTCCGGCGCTCGATCGACGCCTTCCCGCGTCAGGGCGACCGGAGCCCGTGGAAGGTCCGCCAGAACTACGTCCTGGACGCGGCGACCACGATGCGCACGAACCTGGACCGCACCCTGGCACCGACCCCCCTGGCGCAGGTGCTCGCGGCCCGAACGGCAGAGAAGCACACCGAGGCGGCCGCGGACCGCGTCGGGGTGTCCGCGCCGCCCGTCAGGAGGCCGTGAGGCGAACCGGGGCAGGGCGGAGCCTCACTCGTCGCCCGCGAGGCTCCGTCGTGCCGCAGTCCCACACGACCGCGTGTCATTGGTACGGCATCTCACCAATCACCACCATGCAACTGCCGCCCATCGGAAGTTCACCCAAGAATTACCGCACGGATCTATACCTTTAAGCCACCCTCCCTCATCCTGTCCACGGTGTGCCGCTGGGGCACGCAGTGACGCGAGAGGCGGGGCATGACTCCCATCAGCCGCAGGGGATTCGTCGGGATCGGGGCAGGTCTCATGGCGGGCGCCGCCCTCCCCACGGGCACGGCATCGGCCACCGCCGCGGCCGCCACCGGCACGCTCACCGACGTCAAGCATGTCGTGATCCTCATGCAGGAGAACCGCAGCTTCGACCACTACTTCGGCCGGCTGCGCGGCGTCCGCGGCTTCGGCGACCGGGCCGCGGGCAACATCCCGGGCGGCTGGGGCACGTTCAACCAGCCCAACTGGGGCGGCCGCCAGTACCCGTGGAAGCTCAGCGCCACCCCGCCCGCCGGCGGCGTCGACGGCGAGACCCTGGCCCAGTGCAACGGCGACCTTCCGCACAGCTGGACCTCGCAGCACGCGGCATGGAACGCGGGCCGTATGGACAACTGGGTGACCGGCGTCGGCAACACCCGCACCCTCGGCTATCTCGACCGCGGTGACATCCCCTTCCACTATGCCCTCGCCGACAACTACACGATCTGCGACGCGTACTTCTGCTCGGCGCTCAGCGCCACCGGCCCGAACCGCACCTTCCTGTGGAGCGGCAGGATCGACGCCTCCAGCAAGGACGGCGGCGACGAGTCCGGGCTCACCTGGGAGACGTACGCCGAGGCGCTCCAGCGTGCCGGAGTGAGCTGGAAGGTCTACCAGAACGCGCAGGACAACTACGGCGACAACGGCCTCGCGTACTTCAAGAAGTTCACCGACGCGCGGCCCGGCGACCCGCTGTACGACCGCGGCATGGGGTCGGTTCCCAAGGTCACCGGCTCGACCCCGGACGACATCGCCGCCGCGATCCGCGCCGACGTCGTCGCCGGCACGCTCCCCCAGGTCTCCTGGGTCGTGGCCAACGAGGCCTTCTCCGAGCACCCGTACGCCCCGCCCGGCGACGGCGCGCACTTCGTGGACCTCGTCTACCGCGCGCTCGCCGCGAATCCCGAGGTGTTCGACGGGACGGTCCTCTTCCTCAACTACGACGAGAACGACGGATTCTTCGACCACGTCCCGCCGCCGGTCGCGCCGCCCGGAACCCCGGGCGAGTACCTCGACGGCGTCCCGATCGGGCTCGGTTTCCGGGTCCCGATGCTCGTCATGTCCCCGTGGACGCGTGGCGGCTGGGTCAGCTCGGAGGTCTTCGACCACACCTCCGTCCTGCGGTTCATGGAGACCTGGACGTCCGCCCTCGGCACCCCCGCCGCGTGCCCCAACATCAGCGCCTGGCGGCGCAAGGTCACGGGCGACCTGACCGGGGTCTTCGACTTCGGGAACCCCGTCTTCGGCGTTCCCGCGGGGCTCCCGTCCACCGCCAAGGTGATCGGGCAGTCGACCTGCGCCCCCCTGCCCAACCCGGTCCCGCAGGACAACGCCCTGCCCGCGCAGGAGGCCGGCACCCGCCCGGCGCGCGCCCTGCCGTACCAGGTCAACGGCAACCTCGACCGGTTCGAGTTCGGTGCCGCGGGCAAGATCCTGGCCTGGTTCTCCATGACGAACCAGGGCTCGCAGGCGAAGCGCGCGGCGCACTTCACGATCCATCCGCACCAGCACCGGTCCACGGCGGCGTGGCAGTACACCGTCGACGCGGGCACGACGTCCACGGACTACTTCAACATCGGGACGGGCTCGGGGTCGGGCAAGTACGACATCTCGATGATGGGCCCCAACCGCTTCCTGCGCCGCTTCATCGGCGACGCCTCGAAGCCGGGCAAGGCGATCGAGGTCGCGGCGCGCTTCGCGACCGAGCCGGGCACGGGGAAGACGGCGATCTACTTCGCGATGAAGAACGCCTCCACCACTCCGGTGACGTTCACCATCCGCTCGAACGCCTACCGCTCCGACGGGCCGTGGACGTACACGGTGGCGGCGAACTCCTCGCGCGAGGACCACTTCAACGCCGTGGCGTACCACAACGGCTGGTACGACTTCACCGTCCTCGCCGACATCGACGGCACCTGGTCGCGCCGCTACACGGGCCACATCGAGACCGGCACCGCGAGCATCACAGGCTGACACACAGCCGCACTCCCCACCAAAAGGGACACAAGGGTCTTTATTATCCCTTGTGTCCCTTTTCTCAACTCACCTGAATTTACCCTAATGACCGATTTGACACCCCTGGTGAGATGAATCACGCAAAGGGCCTGCAACCATCTCCTCGCACCTTCCGTCCCCTTGCCCTTCAAGGAAGTTCGGCGGGGTGGGCGCGGCGGAAATCCCCTCGGCGAATTACCCACGTACGCGACGTCTTGTTTCTGTCGACATTTCTCGCCTACGGTCACCTCGACCCGGACGGATCGCCGAATCCTGCCACCGTCCGAAAAGACCGATCATTCACCCGAAGGCAGGAGCGGGGGACCCACTATTCGCCGGTCCGGATTCTCCGGAGCGGCTCGGGGTGAAGTCGCACGTGTGCGGCCGGGCATCTCCAGCCCGAACCCGACAGCTCACCCCGCAGGCGCCGGAGAGGAATGCATCATGCCCGCACACGGTAAGCACCGGCGCCCCAAGCGACGTCCCCTGACCCGCGGTATCGCCCTTGCGAGCACGGGTGGCGCCGCACTGGCCCTGCCCCTGGTCGCCACGGCCACCGCTCATGCGACGCCCCAGACGGCCCCCGCGACCGCCCCCGCCGAGAAGACCGTCTTCAGCGCCCCGGCGAAGATCGCGGAATCAATTCCGGCCGCCCAGAATTCTGCCGCCAAGATTTACAAGGTCGTCCGCGGCGACTCCCTTTCGGTGATCGCGCACGAGCAGGACGTCCAGGGCGGCTGGAAGGCCCTGTACCGCGCGAATCGCAGCGCCGTGGGTGACAACCCGTCACTTATCCACCCTGGCCTCGAACTGACGCTCAGCGGGAAATCCGCCACCGCCCCGAAGCAGCCCAAGCAGTCGAAGTCCTCGGCCCGTTCGGACGCCGACCGGGCCGACCGCTCGCAGCAGCGGAGCACCGCTCCGGCCAAGGCCGCTCCCGCCAAGGCCGCTCCCGCGAAGCCCGCCGCCGCGGCTTCCGGGAAGGCCGCCGCCGCAGCCCCCAAGGCCGCCCCGGCGAAGACCTACGCCAACAACCTCGACGGCTGGATCCGCGAGTCGCTGGACGTCATGGCGCGCTACGGCATCCCGGGCTCGTACGACGGGATCCACCGCAACATCATGCGCGAGTCCTCGGGCAACCCGCAGGCCATCAACCTCTGGGACTCGAACGCCGTCAAGGGCACGCCGTCCAAGGGTCTCCTCCAGGTCATCGAGCCGACCTTCCTCGCCTACCACGTGCCGGGCACGTCGATGGACCTCTTCGACCCCGTCGCCAACATCACCGCGGCCTGCAACTACGCCGCGGACCGCTACGGCTCCATCGACAACGTCAACGGGCCGTACTGATCCCCTGCTCCGCGTCGACTCCACGCCCCGGCCCCGGTCCCTCATGGGCCGGGGCTTCGGCGTCCCGCCAAGCGGTCTGGGGCATTCCGTCCCCATGTCGCGTTCATGGCGTGCACCATGGGCGACTGATGATCCGCGACGGGGATCGCGGATCCCGTCCCTGGGGGGAACGACGTATGAAGAGAACGCTTGCCCTGTGCGCGGCCGTCGCCGCGGTGTCCGGTCTGCTCACGGTTGCCGGTCCGGCCGTCGCCCAGACGCCCGGCGCGACCGCCTCACGGTGCACGTCCGGCCCGACCGTACTTCCCTCGCTCCCGCCGGACGCCCGTGGCGGGATCTCCACCGAGGGCGTGCACGATCTCGGCCCGCGCGGCCTGGCCGTGGGCGCGAGCGGCGGCCTGCCGGTGTACTGGAGGGGTGAGCGGCTGCACCGTGTGCCGCTGCCCGAGGGCTACGACGAGGGTGCTGTCCGAGCCGTCAACCGGCAGGGACTCATGGCCGGCTGGGTGGGCCGCCGCTCGGACGGTTCGACCGCCCTGTTCAGCTACCGCCCCGGGGCCTCGTCGGTGCGGCTGTTCGCCGAGGGGGTGCCACGGGGCGCGTCCGATGTGGACGTCGACGACGCCGGGCGGATCGCGGGCGTCGACAGCGACGGCACGGCGAAGGTGTGGCGGGACGGGAAGGTCACGCGGACCCTGGCGCTGCCGCCGGACGCGGGACCGGGCACGGTCGTGACGCGGATCACCGGTGTCAACGCGCGCGGCGATGTGATCGGCGCGGCCGAGCAGTCGTACGACGGCCCCGACGGTTTCACCTGGAGCTCCTTCCCGGTGCTGTGGCCGGGGGACGGCGGCCCGGCCCGTGCGCTGCCGGTCGCGCGCGCCGAGTATCTGGTCCACAACATGGCCGAGGGCATCGACGACGCCGGGCGGGTCGTCGGGTACGTCTCGGTCAGCGACCGGTTCGACCCGGAGAGCGAGCCCTGGTCGTGGGCGCCCCCGTTCCAGGATCACGGCTCCTCCCCCGGCCTCCTCGCCGGGCAGGAGGAGGGTGAGTTCGGTGCGATCAGCCCGACGACGGGCGTCGCAGTGGGTACGGCGACGACCCACCGGGAGGGCGCCCCGCTGCTGCCCTCCCAGGCTCAGTTGTGGCCGGGGCACGGCCCGGTCCTCGCGCTGCCGTCGCTCGGCGCGGACCGCGACGCGACGGCCCGCGCCGTGTCCGACGACGACCGGGTGGGCGGAGTCGCCGTCGACGCGTCGTGGGTGGCCCGTCCGGTGATCTGGAACTGCGCGAGCCGACAGGCGTACGTGCCCCCGGGCTCGTAGCAAAGCCGGCAGGCGATGTCGGGGCGCGGACGGCCGCACCGGGTCCGTCCGCGCCCCTGACCGGTTGGGGGCGCGGACAGGGCACGCCAGGTCCGCGCCCCGACAGGTCAGTCGTCGGGAGGTCGGGCGTCGGCAGGTCAGGCGTCGAGCCGTGGCCGGGCGGACTCCGGTACGGAGGTCGTGGCGTCCGTGGTCCTGGTGCGGCCCACGGACACCCGAAGCGTCACGGCAGCCGCGACGCCCGCCACCAGGCCCCAGGTCAGGGCGGCCGGCACGCCTCCGCCGAGGACGGCGGACATGTGCAGGAGCCCCCAGCGCAGGCCCGACCCGTCCGTCGCGATCCGCAGGAGCTGGCCGGCCAGCAGCGCGAGGACGGTCGCGCAGACCGCGCCCGCCGCCATCGCCGGGACGGTGACCCGGGTGAGCAGCACAGGCAGCCGGCGCAGCGCCCACCACACGACGACGAGAATCAGCACGTCGGCGGCGCGGTACAGGAGCCAGTCGCCGAGCTGCACGCCCGCCGGGCTGTCCCATGCGCCGAGCAGCAGCCACTGCCGCAGGAGATCGCCCGGTTCGGCGAACAGCCCGCCGTCCGGGGAGACCGTCTGGATGGCGGCGGCGACCGGCTGGTACGAGAGGACCACCAGGGACAGGGCGATCACAGCGGTCCCGACGGTGGCGGCAAGGCGGGCGGCCCGAGCGGGGACCACCTCCTGCGGCACCGGACCGGCACCCTTCGCGGTGATGCGCGCGACGGCCACGGTCACGACCGCCGTGACCAGTGCGGTCGCCACCAGGGCCTGCCGCCCGGTGGAGATCACGCTCGCCAGCTGGGGCAGGATGCGGTAACTGCCGCGCCCGTGCGAGGCGATCAGCCACGGTGCGGAGACGGCGACGGCGAGCGTCCCGACCACCAGACCCCAGGCCCACAGTGCGAGCAGCGCCGCGGTCAGCCTGCCCCGTACCGGCGGCAGCCTGCGGATCAGGAGCAGCGCCCCGGACACGAAGAAGGCGAAGACCGCGAAGAACCGGATCTGCATCGCGGTGGCGTACAGGCCGAGGTAGCGGTCGGCGTCGGTCACGGCCGTGTCCCCGATCGCGCCGGCCTCTGCGTCGAACCGGACCGAGGCCGGTGGGTCGTACGACCAGGGAAGCAGCCAGCGCTCGAGCTCGGCGGCGACCTGACCGCCGAGGACGCCGGCGGAGCCCGGCAGATGAAGTGCCTGCGCACTCGCTCCCGCCCACCACAGCAACGCCGTGAGCAGCAGCCCTCCCACCAGTGCCGGTATCGCCGCGCGCCGGTATGTCATGTACGTCCCCCGTTGTGATCGGACCCCGTGCTTCCCCTTGCCGGGTGGAGGTTACGGGTTGTTGATCACATGCGCATCACCAGCCCATGTGCGACTCGACTGTTGACGTTGCGCCGGAGGAGAGCGAAGACGCTCTCCTCCGGCGCGTGTCAGGCTCAGCCGAACATCTCGCCGAGCAGCTCGGGGCCGATGGCGATGGGGGCCGGGCGGTACGCAGGAGGCTGCGTACCCATCAGCTCGCGCACCAGGAAGTCCCAGCAGCGGGTGCGGACATGGGCCAGGCAGTCGATGAACGTGTGCTCGGCGCCGGGCACGATGTGCAGCTCGAAGTCCTTGCCGGCGGCGAGGAGCCGGTCGGCGAGCCGCAGCGTCTGCTCGGGGTGGACCTGGTCGTCCATCTCGCCGTGGATGAGCAGCAGCTTGCCCGCCAGCCGGTCCGCGAGCTCCAGGCTGGAAGTGCGGGCCCAGGCCTCGGGATTGTCCGCGCCGTCGTACGTCTCCACGAAGCCCAGGTTGAAGTGGAGGGCGTCGTGCGAGCCGGCGAGGGCGACTCCGACCTTGTACACCTCGGGGAAGTCCAGCATCGCCCGCGCCGCGGCGAACCCGCCTCCGGAGTGGCCGAACACTCCCGTCCGGTCCAGGTCCATCCAAGGCCGGGTCTCGGCCAGCTGCCGCAGGGCGGCAGCGTGGTCGGCCAGGCAACCCGCGTCGGCCAAGTGACCGTAGGAGGCGTCATGGAAGGCCTTGCTCCGCCCCGGAGTGCCTCGCCCGTCCAGCGCCACCACGACGAAGCCCAGTGCCGCGAGGGGTTCCGCGTCGAGGCCCATGCCGCCGGGGTCGAAACACGGGGCGACCCGGGTGACCTGCGGGCCGGGGTAGACGTTGTCCACCACCGGGTAGCGCTCCGCGGGGTCGAACCCCCGCGGCCGGTACAGCACGCCGTAGATGTCCGTCACGCCGTCGGCCGCCTTGACGCGGAAGCGCTCCGGAGCCGTCCAGCCGGTGGCGACGAGCTTGCCGATGTCGGCGCGCTCCAGCTCGACGAGGACCCGCCCGCTCCAGTCACGCACGCTGGTCACCGGCGCGGTGTCGACGGTGGACGCGGAGTCGATGAAGTACTCCGGGTCGTCCCCCATGGTGACGATGTGGTCCAGTTCGTCGTCCGTGACCTTGGCGAAGCCGGAACCGTCCAGGCCGACACGGTACACGGTGCGCCGGTAGGGATCCTCGTCCACCAGACCGGTGACGGTGAAGTACACCGCCCGCTCGGTCTCGTCGACGCGCAGGATCTGCCGAACCGTCCACTGCCCGGAGGTGACCTGCCCCAGCAGTGCGCCGGTGCGCAGGTCGTACCGGTACAGGTGGCCCCAGCCGTCCCGCTGCGAGTACCACAGGACTTCGTCGGCACGGACCCGCACGATCGGCGGCTCGTACATCGACTGGTTGGGCTCCACCCGGGTGGCCCCGGTCTCGCTGAGCACCGTGGTGACCTCGCCGGTGACCGGGTCGAGGCGGTACAGGGTGAGCGTGCGCAGGTCGCGGGGCCGGCCGAGGTAGTACACCGCGGAGCCGTCCGGGGCCCACCACGCCCACTTGGCCATGATCGGCGACATCACCGGCATGAGCAGCGGGTCGGCCTGCGCGCGGACCACGGTGCCCTCGGCGACGTCCAGCACGACCAGTTCGGCCAGCGGCATGTTCTCGTCCCCGGCGTAGGCGAACCGCTGGGTGTGCAGGCGGGGCGCGCCGCCGTCGGCGGGCCGGGCCTCCACGAGGTGGGTCTGCCGGACGCTGCGCTCGTCGGTGCGGTGCGCGAGGACCTTCGTCGAGTCGGGCGACCACGCCACCGCCGGCGGCAGGTGCGGCAGGCCTATCTTGCGCAGCAGGGTGCCGTTGCTCGTGCAGTCCGGGCCGTAGCCGTACCCGTGGTCGGGTACGCCGTCGGTGGTCAGCGCCCACTCACGCCCGTCGGAGAGCGAACGCGCCCACAGGTCGTGCCCCCGCCGGGACACCGCGACCTTCCTGTCGGGCGACGGGACTTCGAGGGGGTTGCCCGGAGGGGTGAACTCGGCCCGCTCGCAGACATAACTGTCCAGTCCACAGCGCCAGTACTCGCCGAGCGCGAAGAACTCCACGGCGTTACCGGCCCATTCGACGGCCATGAACGGCAGGGCTTCAGGGTCGACCCGCTGCCCGGAGGCATCGGCCAGCGCGGTGGCGAGCAGGGCGTGGTCGAAGGCCGGCTCGCGCGTTCCCGCCGCCGGGTCGACGAGCACGAACCGTCTGCCGACACCATTGCTCACCGCGTACCAGAAGCGGGCGCCACCGTCGATCCACTGCGGCCTGACCTTGTCGCCGACGACGAGCTCGCCGGGGCGGGCGGGCCGGCGCAGGAGCTGCTCGGCGGCCTGGTAGTCCTGAGTGGTACTCATGCTTGGTGTCCGTCCTTGGTGTCGATCGGTGTTGATCTTGATCGGGGCCACGCCTGGCCCAGCGCTTCAGAGGCTGCGGGCGGTGATGTCGCCGTGGGCGGTGGTCGCGTGGATGGTCAGGCCGGGGGTGCCGTCGGTGTTCTGGAGGGCGTTGTGGATCCGGCCGTAGGCGGTGCCGGCGTCCAGCGCGGCGGAGACGCCGTGGGCGGCGCCGACGGAGATCCCGCCGGATTCGGTGTGCAGGGTGACAGTGCCGCGCACGGCCTCGGTGACACGGAGGTCGCCCTTCTGGGTACGGATCTCCGCGTCGCCGCCCAGACGGCCGACCGCGATGTCACCAGCCTGGAGGGTCAGGCGGGCGCTCGCGGCCTCGTCGAGCTCGACCGTGCCCTGCGCGGACTCGAAGGCCACGTCACCGAGCCGTCCGGTGCTGCGGAGTTCGGCGTCGGCGCCCTTGGCCTCGACGCGGGAGCCGGCCGGCAGCTGGACGGTGACCTCGACGTA
>NZ_JBHJTL010000036.1:0-72518 GCF_042264065.1 Streptomyces sp. NPDC056222
CCCGACGGCGCCGCCCCTTTGCGCCCCGTACGGACCGGGAGCCGGGGCCCGGCACGGGCACCTGTTCCGCGGGGGCTGGGGGTCCCCCCAGCCCCAGCGGAACAGGTGCCCACAACGGAGTGGGATTGGTGCGCGCCGCCCCGGCGGGGCACAGGCCCAAGGATCAAACCGCCGCCGCCCGCTCCGTGACGCGGCCGTCCTGGACCCGCACCGTCCCGTCCGCGCACGACAGATGCGTGTAGTCGTGCGTCACCAGGACCGTCGCCGTGGACCGCTCCCGCGTCAGCGTCGCGAGCAAGGCCACGACCTCCGCCCCCCGCTCATGATCCAACGCACTCGTCGGCTCGTCGACCAGCAGCACCGACGGTTCGTTCATCAGCGCCCGCGCGATGTTGACGCGCTGACGCTGACCGCCCGAGAGCTGGTGCGGGCGGCGCCCCGCCAGGTCCGCGAGGCCGACCGCGTCCAGGAGGGCCAGGGCCCGTTCCCGTACCGCCTTCGGCCTGGCTCCCGACAGATGCGCCATCACCTGCAACTGCTCCACCGCCGTCAGCGACCCCAGCAGATTCGGCTGCTGGAAGACGATCCCCACCCGTTCGCGCCGCAGCGCCGCCCGCCCCGCCGCATCCAGCGAACCCGTCTCCGTCCCGGCCACCACCACCCGCCCCCGGTCCGGGGTGACGAGCGTCGCGGCGACCGCCAGCAGGCTGGACTTTCCGGAGCCGGAGGGGCCGACGACCGCGGTCAGGTGGCCCGCCGGCACCTCCAGGGAGACCGAATCGAGGGCGGTGAGCCGCCCCTCGCCGTCCGGGTACGTCAGCGTCACGTCGTCGAGCAGCAGAGTCATCGGGCGCTCCCGAGCGCGGTCAGGGGGTCGACGGCGGTGATCCGCCGGATGGACAGGGCGGCGCCGAGGGCACCGAGGACGATCATCACGGCGGCGGGCCCGAGCACGGTCAGCGGTTCCAGGACGAACGGCACGTCCCCACCGCTGATCAGCACGCCGGCGCCGACCGCGAGGCCGGTGCCGAGCAGCGTGCCCGCGGTGAGCATCAGCACCGCCTGCCCGAGCGCGTCCCTCAGCAGGTACGGGGTCGAGGCGCCGAGCGCCTTCAGCACGGCCACGTCCCCGCTGCGCTGGATGGTCCAGACGGTGAAGAAGGCCCCTATCACGAGCGCCGAGATGACGAAGAGGAAGCCGCGCATCATCTGCAGCGAGCCGTTCTCGGCCTGGTAGGACCCTATGGCGGTCAGGGCCTCGTCGATGGTCCGCGACTCGGTGCCCAGTGCCGCGTCGCCCGCCCCGAGGTCCGCGCCCTCGGCGACGCTCAGCGCGATGACGGTGGCCTGCTCCTCCGGCGTGGTGCCGTTGTGCCCGAGCTGCTGCCAGTCGTCGAGCGAGGTCCAGGCCACGGGCGTGTGGCTGTACGAGGCGTCGCCCGACACGGCCGCGACGGTGGCCACCAGCGGACCGAGGCGTACGGCCCCGCCCTCCGCGACACCGAGCTCCTCGGCGGCGGACTCGGAGAGGACGACCCGGCCGGGTCCGAGCTTCCCGCTCTCCGGCGCGAGACCGGCCGTCGGCTCGGTACCGAAGGCGGAGACGGCCGCCGTACGGTCCCCGGCGGCGGCGTTGAGCGTGCGGATGCCGAGCGGCTGTGCGCTCGTGACACCGGGCCGCTTCGCCCACTGCCGCCACTCGCTCTCCGTCACCGTCGAGTTGGTGAAGGAGACCGACTGACCGGAGGGCGGTGCGGCGAAGGACAGCCGGTCCGCGGGCAGCCCCGTGATCGCCGAGATGTTCTCGCGGGCCAGCCCGGAGGTCAGCCCGGACAGCAGTCCGACGAGAAGTGTGATGAGCACGATCACCGTGCCCATCAGGGTGAATCGCCCCTTGGCGAATCTCAGGTCTCTCCATGCCACGAACATGGGACCAAGCTTCCCGGCGGCCGGTGGGCCGCGGCATCGCGCCACGGATGGCTCCGCAATCAAACTTTCGGTTGAGTCCGGATTGTCTGCCCCCGCCTACGCTGGACAGATCATGGACCCGCGTTCCCTCACCCCCGTTCTGCGCGCGCTGCGCCTCTGCCTGCATCTGCTGATGGCGGGCCTGCTCGCGCTGGCGGCGGTCCGGGCGGACTCGGGTGCCGGCGTCGCCCTCGCGGTGGTGACCGGCGCGGTGTACGCGACGGGCTCGGCCCTGCCGTCCGTACGGGACTCCCAGCGGGCCGCCGCGGTGTGGCTGGCGGCGCTGTGCGCGTCCTGGCTGGCGCTGCTGTGGGCCACCCCCGACGGGCTGTGGGTGGCCTTTCCGCTGTACTTCCTCCAGCTGCACCTGCTGCCGATCCGCTGGTCGCTGCCGGCGGTCGGACTGACGGCGTTCGCGGCGATCCTGTCGTACGTACGGCACGGCGCGCCGCTCAACCCCGGTGTCTTCATCGGGCCCCTGCTCGGCGCGGCCGTGGCGGTGGCGACGGTGCTCGGCTACCAGGCGCTGTACCGGGAGAGCGAGCGGCGACGGCGGATGGTCGAGGAGCTGATCGAGACCCGGGCGGAGCTGGCGGCGGCCGAGCGGCACGCGGGCACGCTCGCGGAGCGCGAACGCCTCGCCCGCGAGATCCACGACACGCTGGCACAGGGTCTCTCCTCGATCCAGCTGCTGCTGCGGGCGGCCGAGCGGACCCTGCCGGAGGGCTCGCCGGCCGCCGGGCACATCGAGCGGGCGCGGCGGGCGGCGCAGGACAACCTGGCGGAGGCGCGGCGGTTCGTACGGGCGCTGTCGCCGCCGGATCTGGAGCACGGTTCGCTGGCGGCCGCGCTGGAGCGGCTCTGCGAACCGAGCCCCGAGGTGCCGTTGCGGGCGCGCTTCACGCTGAGCGGGACGCCGGCGGAGCTGCCGACCCCGTACGAGGTGGCGTTGCTGCGCATCGCGCAGTCGGCGCTCGCGAACACGGTGCGGCACGCCTCGGCGGCGCGCGCGGAGATCACGCTGTCGTTCATGGACGCCTCGGTGACGCTGGACGTGGTCGACGACGGCAAGGGTTTCGACCCGGCTCTGCTCACCGCCTCCCCGGAGGGTGGATTCGGGCTGCCGGCCATGCGTTCGCGGGCGGAGTCGCTCGGTGGCACGTTCACGGTGGAGTCCGCGCCCGGTCAGGGCACGGCTGTCGCCGTCTCCCTCCCTCTTCCCGCTGGAGTGTCGACATGACGATCCGACTTCTGCTGGCCGACGACCACCCGGTGGTACGGGCCGGGCTGCGCGCGGTCCTGGACACGGAGCCGGACTTCGCCGTGGTCGGCGAGGCGGCGACCGCCGAACGGGCCGTGGAGCTGGCCGCGGCGGGCGGGGTGGACGTGGTGCTGATGGACCTGCAGTTCGGGGCCGGGATGCACGGCTCGGAGGCCACGGCGGCGATCACCGCGCGGGCCGGTGGCCCGAGGGTCCTCGTCCTGACCACGTACGACACGGACGCGGACATCCTGGCGGCGGTCGAGGCGGGCGCCTCGGGCTATCTGCTGAAGGACGCGCCGCCGGAGGAGCTGGCCGCGGCGGTCCGTACGGCTGCGGCGGGCCAGTCGGCGTTGGCCCCGGCGGTGGCGCACCGGCTGATGGACCGGATGCGGACGCCGGCGGAGGCGCTGACGAAGCGGGAGCTGGAGGTGCTGCAGCTGGTGGGCGAGGGCCTGTCGAACCAGCAGATCAGCAAGGCGCTGTTCCTCAGCCAGGCGACGGTGAAGTCCCACCTGGTGCACATCTTCGCCAAGCTCGGCGTGGACTCCCGCACGGCGGCCGTGGCGGCGGCGACGGCGCGCCGCCTGATCCGGCGGTAGCCACGCCGGGACGGGGCCTCGCAGGACGCGGGCCCTTCGGGGCGCGGGTCCCGGGTGCCCGCCGCCTCACTCGCCCGCGGCGGCCCGCCGTATCGCGTCGAGCGCGCGCGTCACGTCGTCGTCGGTCGTGGACCAGTTGCTGACCGAGATGCGCATGACCCGGCGGCCGTGCCAGGTGGAGCCGCTGATCCATGTCGTGCCGTCGTCGAGCAGCCGGGTGAGTACCCGCTCCGTACGGGCGTCGTCGCCGAACTCGGCGCAGACCTGGGTGAACACCACGTCGTTGAGGACGGTGGCGCCGTCGATCCCGGCGATGCCGGTGGCGAACGCGGAGGCGTGCCGGCACAGCCGCTCGACGAGGTCGGCCACGCCTGATCGGCCGAGGGACCTGAGGGCGGCCCATACGGGGAAGGCCCTGCCGCGCCGGGAGAGCTCGGGGACCTTGTCGATGGGGTCGCCGAGCGCGTGCTGGATGAGGTAGTCGCCCCGCAGTCCCATCGCCGCCCTCAGCGCGGACGGATCGCGCACGATCGCCAGGCCGCAGTCGTACGGGACGTTCAGGGTCTTGTGGGCGTCGGTCGCCCAGGAGTCGGCCAGCTCGCAGCCCGCCGTCAGATGCGCGTACCGCGGCGAGACGGCGGCCCAGAGCCCGAAGGCGCCGTCGACGTGCACCCATGCGTCCACCTCGCGAGCGGCCCGGATCGTCTCGGCGAAGGGATCGAAGGCGCCGGAGTGGATGTCTCCGGCCTGCAGGATCACAAGGGTGGGGCTCCGCCCGCCGGCCGCCAGGGTCTCCCGGAGGGCCTCGGGCCGGATGCGTCCCTGATCGTCCGCCGCCACCAGCTCGGGCCTCCCGAGGCCCAGGTAGCGCAGCGCCAGGTCGATGGCCATGTGGCGGTGCTCGCCGGCGACGACCCGTACGGCCGGCCCGCCCGCGAGTCCCTCACGGGCGACGTCCCCGCCGCCGCGCCGGACCACCTCGTCGCGCGCGGCGGCGAGGCAGGTGAAGTTCGCCATCGTGGCGCCCGTGGTGAAGCCGACGGCGCTGTCGTCCGGCAGACGGAGCAGATCGAGCAACCAGGCGCCGGCGATCTCCTCCGCCGCCGCGTACGCGGGGGTGACGGTGCGCATCACGGAGTTCTGGTCCCAGGCGCTGACCAGCCAGTCCGTGGCCAGCGCGGCCGGTTCTCCGCCGCCGACCACGAATCCGTAGAAGCGGCCGCTGGGGAACGCGGTGAGCCCGGGTTCACAGGCCGTGGCCAGCAGGTCGACGACGTCGGCGGGTGTGCCGGGACCGTCGGGCAGTGCGGCACCGAGCGCGCGCACGATCTCGTCGACCGAGGCGCGGGCGGGGACCGGGCGGTCGGACAGGCTGGCCAGCCAGCGGACGGCATGGTCGTACGCCTGACGCAGCGCCGCCTCGCGCGCGTCCATACTTCGGACTATGGGACAGTCGCCGCCGCCCCGCAAGCCGCGGCCGAGCCCGTCGCACGCGACGACGTCAGTGAAGCTCGCGCGGGGGCTCTCCGAAGAGCTCGACGGCCTGACGGACACCCGTAAGGCCGTTTGACAGGGCGCTGACGGAGCCGATCGAGCCGGCGATGAGCAGCAGGGAGCGGCGCAGTCGCCGTACCTCGGGGACTCCGCCGGCGGCCATCGCGTCCAGCGCGGCGAGTTCGTCCTCGGCGATGCCCCGGTCGGTGAACTCGACCGGATGGCCGGCCAGTTCGCGACGGAGCCGGGAGACGGCGGCACGCAGCTCCGCCACCCTCGGGTCCTCGCCGCTGCCGGTCCTCACACGCCTCTGCCCAACGCTTCGCAACAAGTTCTCCCCCTCGCACGACACTGTGCGGCGAACCCCACACACCGACCAGACCCGTCGAACGACGGTCAGGCGCCCGGAGCCGCGAGCCAGTTAACGCCATCGCGCGCCGGGTGCGCCACTCCGTGGACGTAATTCAGGCGTCCGTGTGCACGCCCGGCGCACGGGGGCGCATGGGGTATGCAGTCCTCATGACACAGACACCTCGTTCCTCCCCGCAGATCGCCGGTCTGCTGCTGGCCGCGGGCGGCGGGCGGCGCCTCGGTGGCCGCCCCAAGGCGCTCCTGACCCATCGCGGCCGCCCCCTGGTCGAGCACGCGGTACGCGTGCTGCGCGAGGGGGGCTGCGAGGTGATCCACGTCGTCCTGGGGGCCTCGGCCGGCCTCGTACGGGAGCGGGCCGAGCTCCCCGGCTGCGTCCTGGTCGACAACCCGGAGTGGGCGGAGGGCATGGGGTCGTCGCTGCGGTCCGGACTGGCCTCGCTCGCCGCCGACGCGCTGCCGGTGGACGCCGCACTGGTCTCCCTGGTCGACCAGCCGGGGATCGGCGCCGAGGCGGTGGCGCGGGTCCGGTCGGCGTACCGCTCGCGCGATTCCCTCGTGGCGGCCTCGTACGAGGGGAAGCGGGGCCATCCGGTGCTGTTCGGCGCGGCGCGCTGGGCGGGCATCGCGGCGGGTGCGGTCGGCGACCAGGGGGCACGTGACTATCTGAAGGCCCACCGGGATGCGATCACGCTCGTGGACTGCTCGGATGTGGCCGAGCCCTACGACATCGATACGGAGGCGGATCTGGCGCACCTGGAGTGAAGAACGTGGCACTGAGCGCCACCTTCTGTCGATCCAGAGAATCTCGACATCAACAAACGATTGAACTTCCACCATGAGGAAACTAGTATCCACTGTTCAGAAGCGCCTGATCCTCTGACGGCGCTCGCGGTCGTATCTCGGCGCACGCGGCACTCCGTGCCGAACCGCGACGCCCGGCGGCCGCAAGGCACCGCCCGTGAAGCCCGCTGAAGGAAGTGACAGTTCATGTCCGCACCAGCGCCGTCCCCCCTGGCCGTCGTCGAAGCCGAGCCCCTGCCGAGGCAGGAGGAGGTGCTGACCGACGCGGCCCTCGCCTTCGTGGCGGAGCTGCACCGGCGGTTCACGCCACGCCGGGACGAGCTCCTCGCCCGCCGGGCGGAGCGCCGCGCCGAGATCGCCCGTACCTCGACCCTCGACTTCCTCCCGGAGACCGCCGCCATCCGCGCGGACGACTCCTGGCGCGTCGCGCCGGCCCCGGCGGCCCTGAACGACCGCCGTGTCGAGATCACCGGCCCGACCGACCGCAAGATGACGATCAACGCCCTGAACTCGGGCGCCAGGGTCTGGCTCGCCGACTTCGAGGACGCCTCGGCCCCCACCTGGGAGAACGTGGTCCTCGGCCAGGTCAACCTGATCGACGCGTACACCCGGAACATCGACTTCACCGACCCGAGGTCGGGCAAGTCGTACGCCCTCAAGGCGGCCGACGAGCTGGCCACGGTCGTCATGCGGCCGCGCGGCTGGCACCTCGAGGAGCGCCACCTGACGTTCGAGGGCCGGCCGGTCCCCGGTGCGCTCGTCGACTTCGGCCTGTACTTCTTCCACAACGCCAAGCGCCTCATCGAGCTCGGCAAGGGCCCGTACTTCTACCTCCCGAAGACGGAGTCGCACCTGGAGGCCCGCCTCTGGAACGACATCTTCGTCTACGCCCAGGACTACGTCGGCATCCCGCAGGGCACCGTCCGCGCCACCGTGCTGATCGAGACGATCACGGCCGCGTACGAGATGGAGGAGATCCTCTACGAGCTCCGCGACCACGCGGCGGGCCTCAACGCGGGCCGCTGGGACTACCTCTTCTCCATCGTCAAGAACTTCCGTGACGGCGGCGCCAAGTTCGTGCTCCCGGACCGCAACGCGGTCACGATGACGGCCCCGTTCATGCGCGCGTACACCGAACTGCTCGTCCGCACCTGCCACAAGCGCGGGGCGCACGCGATCGGCGGCATGGCGGCCTTCATCCCGTCCCGCAAGGACGCCGAGGTCAACAAGGTCGCCTTCGAGAAGGTCAAGGCGGACAAGGACCGCGAGGCCGGCGACGGCTTCGACGGCTCCTGGGTCGCCCACCCGGACCTGGTCCCGATCGCCATGGCCTCCTTCGACGCGGTGCTCGGCGACAGGCCGAACCAGAAGGACCGGCTGCGCGAGGACGTCTCGGTGGCGCCCGGCGAACTGATCGCGATCGACTCCCTCGACGCGAAGCCGACGTACGACGGCCTGCGCAACGCCGTCCAGGTCGGCACCCGCTACATCGAGGCGTGGCTCCGCGGCCTCGGCGCGGTCGCCATCTTCAACCTGATGGAGGACGCCGCCACGGCCGAGATCTCGCGCTCGCAGATCTGGCAGTGGATCAACGCCGGTGTGGAGTTCGAGCACGACGGAAAGACCGTGAAGGCCACTCCCGAGCTGGCCCGCAAGGTCGCGGCGGAGGAACTGGCCGCGATCCGCGAGGAGATCGGCGAGGAGGCCTTCGCGGCCGGCAAGTGGCAGCAGGCGCACGACCTGCTGCTGCATGTCTCCCTCGACGCCGACTACGCCGACTTCCTGACGCTCCCGGCGTACGACCAGCTGACCGGCTGACCGGTCTGGCCGGCTGACCCGCACAGCAGCCGAGCAGCACCTTCGGTCACATCACGAACAGGCTCCGCCCCCGGTGAACGCACAGCACCGGGGGCGGAGCCATTTTCGCTCCAGTGCGTTTCACAGGGCATGTGACGCAACCGAGACGCGCAGCTACCTAGCGGTAACAAGCCACGGCATGCCAGATTCCGCCTTGCCACCGGCCGGCGGCTGTCCCTCACTCCACTGCAAGGACGCAGGAGCACAGCCATGCCCACCCCCCGCCGCTCTCCCCACCGCGCCCTGCGCGCGGTTCTCGCCGCCTCGCTGGCCGTCACCGGCCTGGTGGCCGCCGGTGGCACCTCCCCCGCCGCCGCGAGTTCCGGTTCCGGCCCCACCGCCGTCGTCTCGATGGGCGACAGCTACATCTCCGGAGAAGCCGGGCGCTGGCAGGGCAACAGCCTCACCACCAGCGGCAGCCGCAACGGGACCGACCGGGCTTGGACGGGAAGCACGTACGACCCCTCCCGGGTGTACGGCACCACCGCCGCCAACGGCTGCCACCGCTCCGACGCGTCCGAGGTGAAGAGCGCCACCGGGATCGCCTCCGCGCTGATCAACATCGCCTGTTCCGGAGCCACGACCGAGAACGTCTTCCGGTCGTCGACCGGCGGCCGGGCGTACAAGGGTGAGGCCCCGCAGGCCGACCAGCTCGCCGCTGTCGCGGCCTCCCACGACGTGAAGACGATCGTGCTGTCCATCGGCGGCAACGACCTGGGCTTCGCCGACATCATCCGGAGCTGCGCGACCGACTACATCGTCTGGTACTCGTACTGCCACGACGACCAGCAGGACGAGGTCGACGCGAAGATCGATGCCGCGATGGCGGGCGTCGGCAAGTCCGTGGACGAGATCCGGGCGGTGATGTCCGGCGCCGGGTACGCCGCCTCCTCCTACCGGATCGTGCTCCAGTCGTACCCCTCCCCCATCCCGCGCGCCGCGGACAACCGCTACGGCGAGAGCGGCTGGAGCCGTACCAACACGGGCGGCTGCCCGTTCTGGAACCTGGACTCCGACTGGGCCCGGGACTCGCTCGTCCCGCAGGTCGCCAACCGCCTCAAGGGTGTCGCCGCGGCCAAGGGCGTGCAGTTCATGGATCTGCGGGACATGCTGCAGGGCCGCGAGGTGTGCGCGAAGGCCAGCAAGCAGGTCAGCGCCACGGTGCCGGCCTCGGCCACGACCAGCGAATGGGTGCGCTGGATCGACCAGAACGAGACGCAGGGCCCGATCCAGGAGAACGTGCACCCCAACCACTACGGCCAGTCGGCGCTCGGCCGCTGTCTCGCGCTGATCCACGCGCAGCCGAGCGGGAACTTCTCCTGCCGCAACACGGCGGGCGCCGGGGCCTCCGGGATGTACCTGACGGCCGTCTCCTGACGGCCGTCAGCCTCGACCCCCACGGGGTCGCTCAGCGGGCGCGGCGCCTCCCCCGGTTCCGGCGCCGTGCCCGCGGCTTCCCCGTCCTCGCCTCGGACAGTCCGGGCACCTTGAAGCCGAGCGCGCCGAGCGTCCGCTCCGCCCGGTACGGGTCGGCCGCCGCCATCTCCTTCACCAACGCGTCGACACCGCCCGGCCAGCCCTCGGCGGCGGAGTCGAGGACCGCCCGCCCGCCCGTGCGGCGGGAGAGCCGGTCCAGGATCAGCACGGCGCGGGCGGACAGCGGCACTCGGGTCTCGTCCGCCGGCTCGCCCCTGGCCCGCAGGACGCCGTACGCGTACGCACCCATCACCGGGTCGTCGAGCGCTCCACGCAGCGCTTCGACGGGCGCGGCGGCCGGGTCGAGGAAGCCGAACACCGCGCGGGTGTCGGCGGCCTCGTAGGTCCCGGCGTTGACGGTGCCGAGGGCGGCGAGCAGCTGGGACCAGGCGTCGTCGGTGTCCCCGCGGGCGTGGAGCCAGTCGGTCAGGACGCGCGTGGCGGGGGAGGCGGCCCAGCCCTCCGCGGCGGCGATCACGGTCGGGGCGTCCCAGGCTGTGGTCTCCGCGGCGTCGGGTGCCGCGACGCCGCGGACCCGCATCAGGTAGTGCAGGACCTCGACGCCCCACGGGGTGAGGCCGAAGGCGTCGCCGGTACGGAAGACCATCCCGGTCCCGGCCAGCCGGTCGACGGTGTCGGCCATGGCCCGCGCGGACGGTTCGAGGCGAGCGCGGTCGTCGTCGGTGACGGGGATCCCCACGAGCCGGGACAGCTCGTCGACGGGTGGGACGACATAGGCGTCATGGGCCTTCGCCGGTACGAGTACGGGCGCGTCCTCCAAGCGGGGGTCGACCGGCCAGTCCTCGAACTCGGCGGCCCTGCGGGCGACCGATTCGGCGCAGGAGCCCCGCTGGTAGAGCGCGTACAGCAGATGGGCGGCCTCTCCGTCGTACAGGCCGCCGGTCTCGCTCTTCATCTCCTCGACGGCGGCGGCGAGCAGATCTGCACCGGCCTCGACGGACCGCTGGGGGTCGTGCGCCTCGACGGGCGGCGGCGGCAGCGGAACGGCGGAGTCCTCGTAGTAGTTCAGGTGCTCGTCGAGGAGGGTGTCGGCGAGGACGAGGTGCGGGAAGGCGTCCGGGCCGGGCGCGAGATGGGCGTACGGCCCCGCGAGCGCCCCGGCGAGCCCCGCGGCGGTCCAGCGGTCCACCAGTCGGCCCGCGACCTCCCCGACCCCGTGCGAGACGTCCCCGTCGGAGAGCAGCGGCCCGGCGGGCGAGGGTGCCTCCGCCTCTCGTACGTACGCGCTGGTGAGCGCCTCGGCGAGCACCATGTCGGCGAGCTCGCTGCGGTTCATCAGATCGGCCCTGCGCAGCCCGTCCGGCGGGGTCACCCCGTCGTGGGCGGCGAGCCAGGCACGCACGGCAGCGGCGTCACCGGGGTCGGCGCCGTCGGCCCGCAGCAGCGAGGCGTACCAGCGCTGCCAGGTCAGATTGCCGGGATCCCGCATCGCCCGCTCGAAGTCGGGCACGATCTCCTCGATGGCGGCCACGATCCGCGCCTGCCGCTTGGCGTTGAGCCGCCCGGCCTCCCGGACGCGCTCGGTGAGCGCCACCAGCACGGCGGGGTAGGCCGCCAGTTCCTCGGGCGTCGCGTACACGAAGGCCGGTACGTCCTCGACGAGAAGATGCCGCACGAGGTGCACGGTCGGCTCGGGCAGCCCGCTCCGCCGGTCGGCCCCGCGCAGCGACAACAACCCGAGCACGGCGTCGGCGGCGCGTGCGGACGAAGGGTCGCGGAGCTCCGGGGTTCCGTCGAGGAACGCGTCGAGCCCGGTGTTGGAGAGCACGGTCCCTGCCACCTTTCCCAGGGTAGTTCCGGCGCGCGCCGGACGCCGACGCCCGTGGCGGCGCCGTCATGGGACGACAACGGTCCGCTGGGCGGAGAAGTCACCCCAGGTCCCGTCGGGGAGGCGGGCGCGGAGTTTGACGCTGTAGCGGGTGCCGGGGGTGGTGGGGACCGTGAAGGTGTAGGTGGCGGGGCCGGGTGGGGGCTCGGCGCCCCAGACGATCGTCGTGGCGAAGGATTCATTGAGATAGAGCTGGTGCTCCTTGACCGGGGCGCCGGTGCCCGGCGGGGTCCAGGTGAGGGTGATCTCACCCTTGGTGGCGGTCGCCTTCAGGTTCGTCGGGGCGGTGTTGGGGGCGGCGCCGGGGGCCGGGGTGGTGGTGAGGTCCGCCGGGTTGCTGTCCGGGGAGGAGTTCTCCGCGGCGTCGCGGGCGCGGACGGTGAACGAGTAGACCGTGCCGGGCCGCAGGCCGGTGATGCGGGCGGTGGTCGCCGTGCCGGGGACGGTGTGGACGCGGGCGTCGGCCTGGTAGACGTCGTACGCGGTGATCCTGGTGTCGTCGCGGGCCGGGGTCCAGGTCAGGGTGGCCGCGTGGCTTCCGGTGGGGGTGGCGCGCAGGGCTCGCGGGGCCGTCGGGGGTGTGCGGTCCTGGGCGGTCGCCGCGAGGGTGGTGGCGGGGACGGGCGCGCTGGGCGCGGAGCGGTTTCCGGCGGCGTCGCGGGCGCGGACGGTGAAGGTGTACGGGGTGGCGGGGGTGAGGTTCACGATGTCGACCATGAGGGTCCTGGCGGGGAGGTCCTTCACCTTGCGGCCCTGCTGGTAGACCTCGTAGCCGGTGATCCCGCGGTCGTCGGTGGCCGCGCTCCACATGACGTGGACGGTGCTCGCGCTGCCGGCGGACGCGGTGACTCCGGTGGGGGTGGTGGGGCTGCGGGTGTCCTTCTCCGGGCCGCCGGAGCAGGCCGCGATGGCGAGGGCGGCGACGGTCAACACACTGGCGGCGAGCGGGCGTTGCACAGGAATGCCTCCGTCCGTCGGAATGGTCCAGACCTGTATGGCAGGTGTCCGGCAGGTCGGCAAGAGGGCGGCCGTCGGTGCGACTGTCAGTGGGGTGCGTTTCACTGGTTCGTCACTCTCCGTGACCGAATTCAGGGGGAAGCATGACGGACCGTATGACGTATGTGACGCTCGCCGGACTGCGGGCGCGCGGCTGGACCGACGCGATGGTGCGCGACCTGCTGGGGGCGCCCGACGTGCAGGGGCGGGATCCGCGGCGGTGGTCGATCGCGCCGGTGCGGCTGTATCGCCAGGCGCGGGTGGAGGCGGTGGAGCGGACACCGGAATTCACCCGGTGCGCCGCCTCCTCGGGGCGGCGCTCCTCGGCCGCCGAGGCGGGGGCCGAGGCCCGTCGGCAGGCGGTGCTCGCCGCGATCCGGGCGGAGCCGATCGAGGTGCCGCGTCTCCCCGCCGCCGAGCTGGAGCGGCGGGCCGTGCGACATCGCCATCTGCTCGGCGCCCGGAGTCCCGGAGGGGTGGCGGCGGGGGCGCTGGTGCGGTGGCAGGTGAGCTATCTGCGGCACGCGCTGTCGCGGTACGAGACGCTGCTCGACGGGCTGTACGGGTCGACGGGCCGGGCGGAGGCCGAACGACTGCTGAGCCGACGGCTGTACGAGGCGATCGCGGCGGCCTATCCCGTGCTGGCGAAGGAGTGCGGGCGCCGGATCGGCACGGACCGATGAGTTCTGGCGTCCTCGACGGTCTCAGTTTGCATGGAGAAGACGGAGCACATCGATCTGGGAACGGCCGCCGAGCGGGTGGCACGACTCGCCGAGGGCATCGGCGACGAGCGGCTCGGGGACCCGACACCCTGTCCCGAGTACGCGGTGCGGGAGGTGCTCGCCCATGTCGCGAGCCTGAGCGTGGCCTTCCGCGACGCGGCCCGCAAGGACTTCGGGGCGACGACCGGCACACCGCCCGGCTCGGTCCGGCCGGTCCTGGAGGACGACTGGCGTGCGGCCCTGCCGAAGGCCCTGAACGAACTGGCGGCGGCCTGGCGCGAGCCGGGCGCCTGGGAGGGGGACACCCAGGCGGGCGGCATCGACATGCCCGCGGCCGTCATGGGCATGGTCGCGCTGAACGAGCTGCTGATCCACGGCTGGGACCTGGCGCGCTCGACGGGCCAGGTGTACGAGGTGAGCGAGGAGGAACTGGCCGTGTCCGAGGCCCTGCTGACTCCGGAGGAGGACGCTCCGGCCGAGGAGGGCTTCTTCGGCCCGATCGTCCCGGTCCCGGACGGCGCTCCCCTGCTCGACCGTGTGGTGGGCCTGAGCGGCCGACACCCGGACTGGCGTCCGCCGGCGTCCTGATCCGCAGGCGGCCGCCGCCGGCACTGTGCCGGAGAAGGTGGTCCCGGTACTCGGTGGGGAAGGTGATCCCCAGCTCCTCCTCCGCTTCGCGGACCTCCGGCGCGGACAGCGGCGGCGGGGCGGGGTCGCCGTACTGCTCCCAGGTCCGACCGCTCAACTCGTCGAAGCGGTGCCCCCGGTGCACGCGTCGGGCTTCGGCCGTCCAGTCGGTCGTCATGGGAGAGAGGGTAGAGAGGACGATCACCGTGAGGTGCCGGGGGTGGGCGTCAGAAGCCGCGCGAGCCTGCGGCAGGCCGCCGGGATCGGGGCGATCACCGGTGTCTCGAACCGGGCGCGCAAGGACTCGGCCGCCTCGCCCAGTGGGCCGCCACCGATGACGACGGCCCGGGCACCGTCCCGTACGACACACTCCTGGACCGCCCGCGCCAGGCTCTCGCGGAGCGCATCCGGGTCGGCGGACAGGGCCTGCGGGTCTCCCTCGGTCAGACGGAGGCCGGTGAAGCGGTCGGAGAGGCCGAGGGCGGCCACCCGTTCGACGATGGACCCCGCCAGCCACGGTGTGGTCGTCGCGATGCCGAACTGCCGCCCGGATGCGGCGGCCTCGAGCACGGCCGCCTCCCCGATGCCGACGACCGGCACCGGTCCGCGCGACGAGGCCAGGGTGAGCGCCCGCAGTTCCGCGAGCCCCGGGTCGCCGAAAGCGGCCACCAGCAGCGCCCGGCAGGTGCCGGAGACCAGGGCTCGGCGGCCGGCGGCGACCACCTCCGGGGCGGCGGCGCGCAGGGCATCCGGGTCGGTGAGCATCCGCGGGCCGCGCGCCACGGTCACCCCACGGACCGAAGGTCCCAGCGTCCGCCGGGCGATCGCGGTCATCATCGCGGTCGTGTCCGTCGACGTGTTGGGGTTGATGAGGACGATGGTCGGCGCCGCGTCGGGGTCGGCGGAAGCGGCGGGCTCCGCATGGACGCCGCGGTCTGCCGTTCCACGCACGACACCGGCCCCCGCGGCATCCGCGGGGACCGGCTCGATGGACGGACGGGGCGTGTTCAGTGGACGTGCGCCGCCTTGGACGTCCGGGCCTCGGAGATCTCCTCGCCCGGTTCCATGGGCGCGGTGACCGTGTCCTCGTCGCCGCGCTTGCCGAGGTGGTTGAAGACCAGGTTCAGCAGGACCGCCGCGACACAGCCGGTCGAGATGCCCGAGTCCAGGATGATCTTCGCGGTCTCCGGGAAGGCGTGGTAGAACTCCGGCGCCGTGATCGGGATGATGCCGACGGCCAGCGAGACCGCCACGATCAGCACGTTGTTGTCCTTCTCCAGGCCGGCCTTGACCAGGGTCTGGATGCCGCTCGCCGCGACGGAGCCGAAGAGGACCACGCCCGCGCCGCCGAGCACCGGCCGCGGAACGACCGAGATCAGCGAGGCCGCGATCGGCGAGAGGCCCATCAGGACCAGGAAGCCACCACCGCAGGCGACGACGAAGCGGCTGCGGATCTTCGTCATGGCGACAAGACCGATGTTCTGGGCGAAGGCGCTGCACATGAAGCCGTTGAAGAACGGGCTGATGGCCGAGCCGAGGGTGTCGGCGCGCAGTCCGGCCGCGATGGTCTTCTCGTCGGCCGGACGGTCGACGATCTCGCCGAGCGCGAGCATGTCGGCGGTCGACTCGGTCATCGAGACCAGCATGACCACGCACATGGAGATGATCGCGGCGAGCGCGAACTGCGGGGCGCCGAAGTGGAACGGCGACGGGAAGCCGATCACGGACGCCTCGGCCACCGGGCTGAAGTCCGTGACGCCGAACGGGATCGCGATGAGGGTGCCGATGACCAGACCGACAAGGACGGCGATCTGCTTCAGGAAGCCCCGTGTGAAGCGCCGCAGGACGAGTACGACGACGAGCGTGATCGCCGCGAGGGTGAGGTAGGTCGTCGAACCGTAGTCCTCGGCCGTCGGATTGGGCCCTTGGGCCCAGCCGAAGGCGACCGGAAGGAGCGAGATGCCGATGAGGGTGATCACGGTGCCGGTGACCACGGGCGGGAAGAAGCGGACGAGCTTGGAGAAGTACGGGGCGGCTATGAAGCCGAGGAGGCCCGCGACGATGATCGCGCCGAAGATGATCGGCAGGGCGTCGGCCTTGTCGTCGGTGGTGTCGACGATCGCCAGCATGGGGGCGACGCCGGCGAAGGTGACGCCGTTGACGAACGGCAGCCGGGCGCCGATCTTCCAGACGCCTAGTGTCTGGAGGAAGGTGGCGAGTCCCGCGGTGAAGAGGCTGGCTCCGGTGAGGAAGGTCAGTTCGGTGCCGGAGAGTCCGACGGCCGCGCCGACGATCAGGGGCGGGGCCACGACCCCCGCGTACATGGCGGCCACGTGCTGGAGACCGCTGGTGAACATTTTCAGGGGCGGCAGAGTCTCGTCGACCGGGTGCTTCTGGTCTTCGGTGTCGGCGCCTGCGTCTTGCGCATCATTGCGAAACCTGGGCTTGGTGGCCACGGAGGTTCCTCCGGTCGGGTAACACGTCGGCGGGGACGTGGGTGTCATGGAGGTGGTGCAAAGCGGTGCAGGTCGTGCGCCTCACGGGTGCGGCTCATGAGGAAGTGGGGGGTACTTCTTCATCCTTCGTCAATGCGTCGTGTGCCCGGGGAGGCCTGGAGGGCTGGCACACGTCGACCGTCCGGGGGGTGCCGTACCTCTTTACGTACGGGCACCCCCCGTCCGGCCGGCCACGGGCCCCGCTCGGGTCCGTGGCGACCGACCGAGGGCCGTCCCCCTCGGTCGGACTCCTTGGGGAGGATCAGCCCTGGGCCGTGATACGGGCCAGGCGCTGGGCCTCCGCGCGCGCGTCGCGGGCGATCGCCTCTTCGTCCGCGAACAGCAGGCGGTTGTTCTCGACGATCTGCTTGCCGTTGACGAACGAGGCCGTCACCGGGGCAGCGGCGCCGAACACGATCGCGGTGACCGGGTCGGCGATCGACGAGTGGCCGATGCCGTCGATCTTCCAGAGCACGAAGTCGGCGAGCTTGCCGGCCTCCAGAGAACCGATGTTGTCGGCGCGGCCGAGGACCTGGGCGCCACCGTACGTACCGAGGCGCAGCGCCTGGCGGGCGTTGAGCGCGGACTCGCGGTGGGCGCCGAGACGGTTGATGAGGAGCGCGTTGCGCAGCTCGGTGTGGAGCTCGCCCGACTCGTTGGAGGCGGTGCCGTCGACACCGAGGCCGACCGGGACGCCGGCCCGCAGCATGTCCGGGACGCGGGCGATGCCCGCGGCCAGCCGCGCGTTGGAGGACGGGCAGTGGGCGACACCGGTCTTCGTACGGGCGAAGGCCTCGATGTCGGAGTCGTTCATGTGGACGCAGTGGGCCATCCACACGTCCTCGCCGAGGAAGCCGGTCGACTCGAAGTAGTCCGTCGGACCCATGCCGAAGAGCTCGTGGCAGAACTTCTCCTCCTCCACGGTCTCCGAGCCGTGGGTGTGCATCCGCACACCGAGACGGCGGCCGAGCGCGGCGCCTTCCCGGAGCAGCTCGGTGGAGATGGAGAACGGGGAGCAGGGGGCCACGGCGACCTGGGTCATCGCGTCGAAGGAGGCGTCGTGGTACTTCTTCACCGTCTCCTCGGTCGCCGCGAGGGCGCCCTCGGTGGTCTCGACGGCGAAGTCCGGCGGCAGGCCGCCGTCCTTCTCGCTGCGGTCCATCGAACCACGGGCGAGGGTGAAGCGGACACCCATGTCCTGGGCGGCCCCGATGATGGCACCGGACAGGTCGCCGGAGCCCTTCGGGTAGACGTAGTGGTGGTCCATCGCGGTGGTGACACCACCGCGGGCCATCATGGCCAGCGAACCCTGGGCGGCGACGCGGACCATGGCCTCGTCGATGCGGGCCCAGGTCGGGTAGAGGGCGACCAGCCAGTTGAAGAGGTTGTGGTCGGTGGCCAGGCCCCGCGTGATCCACTGGTAGAAGTGGTGGTGGGTGTTGATCAGACCGGGCGTCACGAGATGACCGGTGGCGTCGATCCGGCGGACCACGTTCTCCAGGCCCTCGGGCGCCTTGCCGGCTCCGATGGACTCGATCCTGTTGCCGGCGACGACGAGGTAGCCGGTGGCGTACTCGGTGTCGTTGGCGTCTACGGTCGCGATCGCACAGTTCTCGACGACGATGCGTTCGACAGTCGAAGGTGCTGCCATGGCGGTGCTTCCTTCATTCCTCGGGGGTGGTGTGGGCACGGCAGGACCCTAGGAGGATTTGAGTGCCGGGGCCGTGTGACGGCTCCGGGTGCCGAGATGGTGGAAGAAAAGATTGAGCGAGACCGCTACGAGCGCTCCCGCGCTGATGCCCGAGCCGAGCACGGTCTGCGCCCAGGCCGGGAAGTCGGCGTAGAAGGTGGGCGCGGCGAGCGGGATGATGCCCGCTCCGAGCGCGACGGCCACCAGGATGATGTTGGAGCTGTCGTCGAGTCCGGCTTCCGAGAGGGTACGGATTCCGGAGACGGCGATCGAGCCGAAGAGGACGATGCCGGCACCCCCGAGGACCGGCATGGGGACCATCGACACGACCGCGCCGAGGACCGGGAAGGCGCCGAGGACGAGCAGGGCGCACCCCGCGACGGCGACGACGTAGCGGGAGCGGACCCGGGTCAGCGAGACCACTCCGACGTTCTGGGCGAAGGCGGAGGTGGGGAAGCCGCCGAAGACGGGTCCGATCAGGGTGGCGATGCCGTCGGTCCGCAGACCACGGGTGATCGTACGACCGTCGCTCCTGCGCTCGCAGATCTCGCCGAGGGCGAGCATCCCGGCGCTCGACTCGGTCATGAGCACCAGCATCACGATGCACAGGGAGAGGATCGCGGCGGGCTGGAACTCCGGTGCGCCGAAGGCGAAGGGTCCGGGCAGGGCGGCGACGGGCGCCTCGCGCAGGGCGGTGAAGTCGGCCATCCCGAAGGGGATCGCGGCGAGTGTTCCGATGAACAGACCGAGGAGCAGGGCGATCTGCTTGAGGAAGCCCTTGGCGAAGCGCTGGAAGAGCAGGATCACCACGAGTGTGAAGGCGGCTAGTGCCAGGTACTTCATGGCACCGAAGTCAGCGGCTTCCTTGTTCCCGCCCTGGGCCCAGCTCACCGGTACGGGCATCAGGGTGACGCCGATCAGGGTGATCACGACGCCGGTGACGAGCGGCGGGAAGAAGCGGAGCAGCCGGCCGAAGAAGGGGCCGACGGCGAGGCAGAACACTCCGGCTACCATCACCGCGCCGTAGATGGCGGGGAGTTGGTGGCCGGGGGCGCTGGTCTCGGCGATGGCGAGCATCGGGGCGATGCCCGCGGACGAGGCGGCGTTGACGAACGGGAGCCGGTTTCCGGCGAAGCGGCCGGCCCCGAGGGTCTGGAGGATGGTGGCGCAGCCGGCGATGAGGAGGCTCGCGGCGATGAGCCGGGTCATTCCCGCGGCGTCCAGGCCGACCGCCTGGCCGATGATCAGCGGGGGCGTGACGACTCCCGCGTACATGGCGGCGATGTGCTGGAGCGCGGCGGGGACGAGCCGCGAGGCGGGGAGCTTCTCGTCCACCGGGTGGACCTCGGTCGACGTGGCCGAGGAGGTGTCCGGCGGTGTGGAACACGGGCCTTCTGCGGATGCCGGCCCCGATGCGGGCTGTGCCATGGGTAGGTCCCTCCGGTGGTGGCGGCCCCCGCCCGACTGCGGGCGGGCGGGGGCGGCCACGAGGTGCCGCTTAGAGGTTGGTCATGTCGACCGGGATCTGCGCCGTGGCTCCGTCCCGCAGCACCGTGGCCTCGATGAGGCCGTAGGGGCGGTCGGCGGCGAAGTAGACCTCGTTGTCGTTCTTGAGCCCGAAGGGCTCAAGGTCCACCAGGAAGTGGTGCTTGTTCGGGAGCGAGAAGCGGACCTCGTCGATCTCCGAACGGTGGTTGATGATCCGGGTGGCCATCTGGTACAGCGTCTGCTGCAGCGAGTACGAGTACGTCTCCGAGAAGGCCTCGAGCATGTGGCGCCTGGTCTGCGCGTAGGACTTCTCCCAGTTGGGCATCCGCTGGTCGTCGTCGGTCCAGTTGAACCGCCAGCGACCGGACACCTGCGTGGCCAGGATGCGGTCGTACGCCTCCTGGAGCGTCGTGTACTTGTCCTTGATGTAGCCCCAGAACTCCGAGTTGGTGGAGTTCATGACGATGAGGTCCTTGAGGCCGGAGATGACCTCCCACTTCTCACCGTCGTACGTGATCTGGGAGACGCGGGTCTCCTGGCCCTTGCGGGCGAAGGAGTGGTTCACCTCGTCCGAGCCGATGAACTTGGAGTTGGCGTCGGAGCTGGCGATCCGCTCCCACGAGTACTCCTCGATCCGGATGCGCGCCCGCTTGATCGGCTCCTGGCTGGTCACGAAGTGACGCGCCAGGTGGATGCCGAACTGCTCGGCCGACTCGATCCCGTACTCCTTGGCGAAGGCGTACACGGTGTTCTTGGTCGTGTCGGTCGGCAGGCAGTGGGCGTTGGAGCCGGTGAGGTGGACGTCGTCGAGGTCGCCGGAGAGGGCGACGGAGACGTTCAGGTCCTTGATGTGGTGGGTGGCGCCGTCCCGCGTGATCTTGACGACGCGGTTCTCTGCTTTGCCGTACTGGTTCTGGCCGAGAATCGTGGGCATGTCTGCTAGCTCCCTCGGTAAACGGAGTAGCCGAACGGGTTGAGCAGCAGCGGTACGTGGTAATGCTCGCCCGGCTTGACGGCGAACGTGATCGCCACCTCCGGGAAGAACGCACCGCTGTCCCTTACGCGGGGGGCGTCCTGCTGCGCCTCGGCTTGCTTCTTGGAGAAGTACGCCTCGGTCTCGAAGTCGAGACGTACGTGGGTGGTGCCCTCCGGCAGGGCCGGCAGGTCCTTGCAGCGCCCGTCCGCGTCGGTGGCGGAGCCACCGAGCGTGACCCACTGCGCGTCGAAGCCACTGCGGGCCGCGAGCGTGATGGCCACGCCCTCGGCGGGGCGGCCGATGCTGGTGTCCAGGATGTGGGTGGACACCGAAGCGGTGGTGTCGGTGCTCATGCGTTCTCTTCCTCGTTCTCTGCGCGCTCTACGAGACGGGTCAGCCTGATGCGGTTGATCTTGCCCAGTTCGGTGCGGACGATCTCCCGCTCCTTCTCGGGCGAGTTCTCGATCCGCTCACGGACCGCGTCGCGCATCTGCTCACCGGTCTTGCCGGTCGCGCAGATCAGAAAGACATGACCGAACTTGTCCTGGTAGGCCAGGTTGAGTTCGAGCATCTCGGCCTTGAGCTCCTCGGAGGCGCCGGCCATCCCGCTCTGCTCGCGGGAGGAGGTCGGGTCCCCTGCCTTCGGACGACCGATCGGCGGGTGGCCCGCCATCGCCTCGGCCAGATCCTCGACGGTCAGCTCGGCCATGGCGGCGTCGCTGGCGAGGAAGAGGGCTTCGGCGGTGGAGTACGGGCGCCGGGCGAGCAGCTTGCTCCCCCACGCCGAGCTGGAGCACACCTCGTGGAGTGCGGCGACAGCGTCGCTGTCCGCCGAGGTGTTGAACCGGGCCAGGCCCGGTGTCGTACCTGAAGTCACGGGAAGCCTCCGTGGCTGTTTTTCGCTGTGCGTCGGACGGGCTGCGGATAGCTAACGCCCTCCCGCAACACCACGTCAACACTTTGTTGAAAACTCGGCCACACAAAAGCCGTCGTCCCGACATCTGGACGACGGCTTGTGGCCAATCATGATCAACTAGCCCTCCTTGGGGGCCTTTTCCCTGCTCAGGGCGGTCTCCCGGTTCAGGTAGTTGTACACGGTGAACCGGCTGACACCGAGTGCCCCGGCCACCGTCTCCACCCCGTGCCGCACCGAGAAGGCACCGCGCGCCTCGAGCATCCGGACCGCCTCCTGCTTGGTCTTGCGGTCCAGCTCGGCCAGTGGCATCCCGTGCCTGCGCTCCATCGCGGCGAGAATGTGATCCAGCGACTCCGAGAGCTGCGGCAGACGCACGGCGAGGACGTCCTCCCCCTCCCAGGCGAGCACCACATCGTCGCGCTCGGCCTGCTCGGGGCCCAGTATCTCCGCGCCCATGGCATCGACCAGCGGCTTCACCGCGGCGATCAGCGGGTGTTCGATCACGACTCCTCCCCGATCACATTGACCTGGAGGGAGACGCGGGTCGCGCCGGCCGCCAGGGACTTGCGCAGCAGCGCGTCCACGGCCGTCAGCACCTCGTCGGCGCCCCCTTCCGCAGTGTTTCCGAAGGGACCGACATCCACCGCGTCCAGCCGGGCCGCCTGGATGACCTCACGAGCCACGACCGCGTGGGCCGGCGCCTCGTCGAGGTCGAACGGCTCGGTCGTGAACTCCACTTTCAAACGCACCATGCCCCCCACGCTACTGGCCGGGAGTCGGCCGACGGCAGCCCTGAGCTGCCGGACCCTCTTGACAAGTGGGGCGCCCCGCTTGCAACATTCCGTCAGACAGAAACTTACTTCCGCAATACGGAAGGAGCGCCGCCCCTCATGGGATACACGGACCAGCGCTTCGATGTGAACCTGTCGATCCTCTTCACGGAACTCCCGCTCCTGGAGCGCCCCGCGGCCGCCGCCGCGGCGGGCTTCACCGCGGTCGAGCTGTGGTGGCCCTGGATCGACACCGCCACCCCCGACCAGAGCGAGCTCGACGCGCTCAAGAAGGCTCTGGACGACGCCGGCACCCAGCTGGTGGGCCTGAACTTCTACGCCGGCCGGCTGCCCGGCCCCGACCGCGGCGCCCTCTCCGTACCCGGTGAGGAGTCGGACCGCTTCCGCGCCAACATCGAGGTGGCGGCCGACTTCGCCGCC
Organism: Streptomyces sp. NPDC056222; assembly: GCF_042264065.1. Taxonomy (NCBI): domain Bacteria; kingdom Bacillati; phylum Actinomycetota; class Actinomycetes; order Kitasatosporales; family Streptomycetaceae; genus Streptomyces; species Streptomyces sp. NPDC056222. Next base: position 22,802 of record NZ_JBHJTL010000036.1, read on the forward strand.
TCGGTGGGCTGCAAGGCGCTCAACGCGCTCTACGGCAACCGCGTGGAAGGCGTCGACCCGCAGATCCAGGACACCCTCGCCCTGGAGAACCTGGTCCTGGCGGCCCGCGCGGCCGACCGGATCGGCGCGATCCTGCTGGTCGAGACCCTGAACAAGCCGGAGTCGCCGCTCTACCCGCTGGTGAGCGCCCCCTCCGCGATCGAGGTCGTCGACAAGGTCAACGCGGCCACCGGGCTCGACAACGCCAAGTTCCTCCTCGACATCTACCACCTGTCGATGAACGGCGAGGACGTCAGCCAGGTCATCGCGCAGTACGCCGACAAGACCGGCCACGTCCAGATCGCCGACAACCCGGGCCGTGGCGCGCCGGGCACGGGCGACCTGCCGTTGGAGCAGCTCCTCGACGAGCTCAAGAAGGCCGGTTACGACGGCTGGGTCGGCCTGGAGTACAAGGCCGCCGACGCCGCCGCGTCCTTCGAGTGGCTCCCCGCCGAGGCCCGCGCCGCCCGCTGACACCGGACGGGGGCCGACACCCCCGTCCGCCCGAGCCGGGCGTCAGCTCCCCCTGACATCGCACAACCCCGAGAGGTACCCCCAATGAGCAACCTCCCCAAGATCGCGTGGATCGGCCTCGGCATCATGGGTTCGCCCATGTCCGAGAACCTGATCAAGGCCGGTTACTCCGTCACCGGCTTCACCCTGGAGCAGGACAAGCTGGACCGCCTCGCCGCGGCCGGCGGCACGGTCGCCGGGTCGATCGCCGAGGCCGTCGAGGACGCCGACGTGGTCGTCACGATGGTGCCCGCCTCCCCGCAGGTCGAGGCCATCTCCTACGGCCCCGAGGGCATCCTGGAGAACGCCAAGCAGGGCGCGCTGATCATCGACATGTCGTCGATCACCCCGCAGACCTCGATCGACCTCGCCAAGAACGCCGCCGAGAAGGGCATCCGCGTCATCGACGCCCCGGTGTCCGGCGGCGAGGCCGGCGCCATCGAGGCCGTCCTGTCGATCATGGTGGGTGGCGAGCAGGCCGACTTCGACGAGGCCCTGCCGGTCCTCGAGGCCCTCGGCAAGACCATCGTCCTGTGCGGTCCGCACGGCTCCGGCCAGACCGTGAAGGCCGCCAACCAGCTCATCGTCGCCGTCAACATCCAGGCGTGCGCCGAGGCCGTGGTCTTCCTCGAGAAGTCCGGCGTGAACCTCCAGGCCGCCCTGGACGTCCTCAACGGCGGTCTGGCCGGCTCCACGGTCCTGACCCGCAAGAAGGACAACTTCCTGAACCGGGACTTCAAGCCCGGCTTCCGGATCGACCTGCACCACAAGGACATGGGCATCGTCACCGACGCCGCCCGCAACGTCGGCGCGGCCCTCCCGGTCGGTGCCGTCGTCGCCCAGCTGGTCGCCTCCCTGCGTGCGCAGGGCGACGGCGGCCTGGACCACTCGGCCCTGCTGCGCGCCGTCGAGCGCCTCTCCGGCCAGCAGGTCTGACCCATCCCCCTCACGGGGCCCTGATTTCCGGACGGCGGCGGCGCTGACAACTGTCCTGTCGCGCCCAGGCGCCGTCGCCGTCCGGAACACCACACTTCATTTTCAACAAACTGTTGACGTCTCGTTCCGGGCGTATTTACGCTCCAGAGCACCCAGCAGTGCAGCTCCCGTACGGAAGGTCACGATGTCGAAGCGCGTGCTTACGACCGAGTCCGGCGCCCCCGTCGCCGACAACCAGAACTCCGCCACCGCCGGCGTCGGTGGCCCCATCCTCCTCCAGGACCAGCACCTGCTGGAGAAGCTCGCGCGCTTCAACCGTGAGCGGATCCCGGAGCGTGTGGTGCACGCCCGCGGCTCCGGCGCGTACGGCTACTTCGAGGTGACCGACGACGTCACCGGCTTCACCAAGGCCTCCTTCCTCTCCGAGGTCGGCAAGCGGACCGAGACGTTCATCCGCTTCTCCACCGTGGCCGACTCGCTCGGTGGCGCGGACGCCGTCCGTGACCCACGCGGCTTCGCGCTGAAGTTCTACACCGAAGAGGGCAACTACGACCTCGTCGGCAACAACACCCCGGTGTTCTTCATCAAGGACCCGATCAAGTTCCCCGACTTCATCCACTCCCAGAAGCGCGACCCCTTCACGGGCAAGCAGGAGCCGGACAACGTCTGGGACTTCTGGGCGCACGCCCCCGAGGCGACGCACCAGATCACCTGGCTCATGGGTGACCGCGGCATCCCGGCCTCGTACCGTCACATGAACGGCTACGGTTCGCACACCTACCAGTGGACCAACGAGGCGGGCGAGGCCTTCTTCGTCAAGTACCACTTCAAGACGAACCAGGGCATCCGCTCCCTCTCCGCCGAGCAGGCCGCCGAGGTCGTCGGCCAGGACGCGAACTCGCACCAGACCGACCTGCTGCAGGCCATCGAGCGCGGTGTGAACCCCTCGTGGACCCTGTACGTCCAGGTCATGCCGGCCGCCGAGGCCGCGGACTACCGCTTCAACCCGTTCGACCTCACCAAGGTGTGGCCGCACAGCGACTACCCGCTGCAGCGCGTGGGCCGTCTGGTCCTCGACCGCAACCCGGACAACGTCTTCGCCGAGGTCGAGCAGGCCGCGTTCTCCCCGAACAACTTCGTCCCGGGCATCGGTCCCTCGCCGGACAAGATGCTCCAGGGCCGCCTCTTCGCCTACGCGGACGCCCACCGCTACCGCCTCGGTGTCAACCACACCCAGCTGCCGGTGAACGCCCCGAAGGCGACCGTGGCCGAGAACTACGGCCGCGACGGCTTCATGGCCACCCGTCAGGGCTCGCGCCACGACAAGAACTACGAGCCCAACTCGTACGCCGGTCCCTCGCAGACCGACGAGGCGCTCTCCGCCCCGCTGGCGATCCACGGCTGGACCGGCACCCACGCGGCGCCCGAGCACGCCAAGGACGACCACTTCTTCCAGGCCGGTGAGCTCTACCGCCTGATGTCGGAGGACGAGAAGAAGCGGCTGATCGCCAACATCGCCGGCGGCCTCTCCCAGGTCTCCCGCGAGGACGTCGTCGAGAAGAACATCGCGCACTTCGCCGCCGCCGACGCGGACTACGGCAAGCGCGTGGAGGAGGCGGTCCGCGCCCTGCGCGAGGACTGATCTCGACACGGTTTCCAGACCGCGTACGGCACTTGACGGGAGGTCAGCTGCCGTACGCCGTCCGAACCGACGGCCCGGATGAGGGGTGGCCGGCGGAACGGACAGCGTGAGGACCGCGGCGGTGTGCGAGCCAGTGCGGTGGTAAGGGCGAACCGGGCCCCTTCTTGACCTGAAGGAAGGGATCCCCGGGCAGCTCGTCGTCGCCGCCGCGGTCCCAACGCCCCACCTCCCCCCAAGACTCCGCCCGGCGGCGCGAACGTCCTGTCGCGCCAGCCTCGCACCGTCGGGCGGGCACAACGAGAGCGCGGAACCAGGTTTACGGTCCCTGGTTCCGCGCTCTTTCGCGTGCCGTCCACCCGCGGCGTCCGCGCTCCGTCGCGTGCCGTCCACCCTCGCGGGTCACCACGCATCGTTTCTGCGGTGAAGATCCACACCCGCACGGGCGAGCGCACCGTGGTTCTCCCCCTGTGCGCCCCTCCCCCACCGCTATCCACTCGTACATGATCAAGAACCTGGTGCGGAGCCTGGCCCCGCTCGCGCTGATCCTGTCCCCCCTCGCCGTGCCCTCCCCGGCGCTGTCCGCGAACGTCGTCCTCTTTCCCGACGCGCTCGCCGACCTCACCGAGGCGGCCGAGAACCCCGCCGGCTACAAGGTGTCCGCCTTCCCCCACTGGAACAAGGGACTCGACCCCGCCGACGGCTGCGACACCCGCGCCGAGGTCCTTCTGGAGGAGGCCGTCGACGCCCCGAGGACCGGCCCCGGCTGCACCCTCACGGGCGGCAGGTGGACCTCGTACTACGACGGTCAGACCGTCACGGACCCCGCCGCCCTCCGCGTCGACCACGTCGTCTCCCTCAACGAGGCCTGGGAGTCCGGCGCCTCCGGCTGGACCGCGGCCCGGCGCGAGAAGTACGCCAACGACCTCGGCTCCCCCGGCACCCTCGCCGCCGTCACCGCCCGGAGTCAGAAGGACAAGGCCGGCCGCGACCCCGCCGGCTGGGTCCCGTCCTCCTCCACCCAGTACTGCCGCTACGTCGCCGAATGGCTCGGCACCAAGCTGCGCTGGGGGCTGAACGCGGACAAGGACGAGCTGGAGACGCTCAAGCTGTTCGCCGACGGGCCCTGTGAGGAGACGGTCGTGGTCCGCTCGAAGGCCCCTCGGTGAGCACCAGCACCCCGCTGACCGCCAGCGAGGCGGCGGCGAGCACCACCATCGCCACCTCGGGCGAGGTGACCTGGGCGATGGCGCCGGCCAGCGCCGCGCTCAGCCCCTGGAACGTCAGCATTCCCGAGGAGTGCAGCCCCAGCGCGTGACCGCTGAGCCCGTCCGGCACCAGCGCGAGCAGCCGTTCCTGGAACAGCAGGCTCGCGCTGTAGCCCACGGCGGACACCGTCACCGCCACCAGGGCGAGGGGCAGCCCCGGATCGAGCGCGAAGAGCAGGTACGGGGCTGCCAGCAGCATCTGCAGCGGCGGGCCCAGCCGGGCCCGCCGCTTCTTCGGCAGGAATCGTCCGACGACGGTGTCCCCGGCCAGCATCCCGAGCGCGGCGCAGGCGAAGAGCAGCCCGGCGCCGGCGGGGGCGTACGCGACGAAGAGCGATTCACAGCCGACGATCAGCCCGTTGGGGACCCAGAGGGCGAGATACACGAGCCGGCGCGGTCGCGAGGACCACAGGAGCGCGTTGGTACGCCAGGTCTCGCCGGCGGAGGCCCGGCCGGCGGCCCGTGGCGCGCGGCGGGAGAGGCCGAGACGGGCGAGGAGCGCCGCGACGACGTGGAGGGCGGCGCCGATCAGCAGTGTCCCGCGCGGCGAGAGCGTCGCCACCAGCAGCCCGCCGGTCGCGAATCCGGCGATCTGGCAGAGGCCGACGGCCATGTTCATCGTCGAGCGGCCGAGCAGATAGCCCTCGCGGGAAAGGATCTCGCCCAGAAGTCCGTAACGGACGCCGCCGCCCACGGAGCCGACGAGGCCCTGCACGAGGAGCAGCGCGAACACCGCACCCGTCGGCAGCCCGGGAACGGCCTGGGCGGCCGTACCGAGGCCGAAGACCAGCGCGATGCCCGCCAGGGCGGCGCGCGGCGGCAGCCGGTCGGCGGCCGAGAGGAGCGTCGCCGCGCCGAGGACCTGGGCGAGCGCGGGACCGAAGAGGGCGAGGGCGGAGAGGAAGGGTGAGCCCGTCGACCGGAAGACGAGCGTGGCGAGCCCCAGACCGGCCACCGTCTGGGCCGCGACCTGGACGGACGCCGTGAGGAAGAGCGGGGTGAACTCCGGTGTACGGAACAGCTCCTGATAGCTACGCATGGGCCGGAGTCTCCGAGAGCGCGACGGGACGCCGGTACTGTTTCGTGGGGAGGCGAAACCATGGGCTGGTGGCAGATCGACGCCGACGCGCTCGCGGGCAGCCGGTTCCTGGTGTCCCCGCTGGCCGAGACCATCGCCGCGCTGCAGGCGCTGGACCTGCCGAAGCCGGCTCACCCGGGCGAGAGCGCATGGCTGACGGACCGTCTGCCCGCCTACCGGGCGCGGCTCGCGGCCGAGCCGCTCGACGCTCTGCTGGTGCGGGCCGCGCTCGGGACCGCGTGGAACGCGGATTTCGTGACCCCGACCCCGCTGGGCGAGGGCGAGCCGTCCTTCGAGGAGGAGTTGGCCCGGATCCGGGAGACGCCGCCCGCGGCTGCGGTGGCGGATCTGGCGGTCTCGCTGGGCGGTCCGGTCCCCGAGCCGCTGGCTTCGGCGACCGATCTGCCGTTCCGGATGTCGGAGTTGCTCGCCTGGGTGTGGCGGGAGACGGTCCTGCCGACCTGGCCGCGCCGACGGCGTGTCCTGGAGGCCGATGTGATGGCGCGTACGGCGCGGCTGACCGCGGGCGGGTGGGCGGCGGCGCTCGACGAGCTGTCCCCGGGGCGGACGCGCTGGCTGGGTGAGGGGCGGCTGCAGGTCAACACCCGTGACTTCCCACCGAGGTCGGTCTCCGGCGGGCGGCTCTTCCTCGTGCCGGTGACACCGAGCCGGGGCTGGGTGTCGTGGGAGGGTACGGAGCGCTTCGCGATCGTCTACCCCTGCGCGGGGGCCCTGGCCGGCGCGGAGGGCCCGGCCGTCCCCGAGGCGCTCGGCGCGCTGCTCGGGAGTGCGCGTGCCGGGGTGCTCGTACGGCTCGAATCCCCCACGTCCACCAGCCAGTTGGTGGCGCTGACGGGACAGGGGCTCGGCTCGGTGGGGCGGCATCTGAAGGTGCTGCTCGACGCCCGTCTCGTACGGCGGAGGAGGGCGGGGAGGTCCGTCCTCTACGACTGGACGGAGGCGGGGGCGACGCTGGTGCGGGCGCAGGGAGTACGGACGTGGAGCGGCCCCCGCTCCGGTGCTCTCGGAGCGGGGGCCGTCACCTCCGGCGACTGATCAGACCTTCAGGGCCTTGATCGCCGTCGGAGCGTGACCGGGCTCGGTCGCGATCTCCTCGAACTCGGTGACATCGCTCATGTCGACCGTCTTGCTCATCGCGATGTTGGTGATGCGCTCCAGGATGGCCTCGACGACGACCGGGACCTGGTGCTCGACGGCCAGCTTCTTGGCCTCCTCGAACGCCTCGCCCAGCTTCTCCGGGTCGGTGACGCGGATCGCCTTGACGCCCAGACCCTCGGCGACCTTGACGTGGTCGACGCCGTAGACGCCGATCTCCGGGGTGTTGATGTTCTCGAACTCGAGGTTGACCTCGAAGTTGATGCCCAGGTTGCCCTGCGCCTGGCGGATCAGGCCCAGGTAGGCGTTGTTCACCAGGACGTGGACGTAGGGGACCTTGTGCTGGGCGGCGACCGCCAGCTCCTCGATCATGAACTGGAAGTCGTAGTCGCCGGACAGCGCGACGATCGGGGTCTCCGGGTCCGCGGTGGCGGCACCGATGGCAGCCGGGATGGTCCAGCCGAGCGGGCCGGCCTGGCCGCAGTTGATCCAGTGGCGCGGCTTGTAGACGTGCAGGAACTGCGCGGCGGCGATCTGGGAGAGGCCGATGGTGGTGACGTAGCGCGTCTCCGGGCCGAAGGCCTTGTTCATCTCCTCGTACACGCGCTGCGGCTTGATCGGGACGTTCTCGAAGTGCGTACGACGCTGCAGGGTGGCCTTGCGGTCCTGCGCGGAGGCGGCCCAGGCGGAGAAGTCCGGGAGCTTGCCCGCGGCCTTCCACTCCTTGGCGATCTCGATGAAGAGCTCCAGCGCGACCTTGGCGTCGGAGGCGATGCCGTAGTCCGGGGCGAAGATCTTGCCGATCTGGGTGGGCTCGATGTCGACGTGGACGAACTTCCGGCCCTTGGTGTAGGCCTCCATGTTGTAACCGGTGTGGCGGTTGGCCCAGCGGTTGCCGACGCCGAGGACGAAGTCCGACTCGAGGAAGGTCGCGTTGCCGTAGCGGTGCGCGGTCTGGACGCCGACCATGCCGGCGCTCAGCTCGTGGTCGTCCGCGATGGTGCCCCAGCCCATGAGGGTGGAGATGACCGGGACGCCGGTCAGCTCGGCGAACTCGACCAGCAGGTCGGAGGCGTCGGCGTTGATGATGCCGCCACCGGCGACGATCAGCGGGCGCTCGGACTCCAGCAGGAAGCTCAGGGCCTTCTCGGCCTGGGCGCGGGTGGCCTGCGGCTTGTAGACCGGCAGCGGCTCGTACGTCTCCGGGTCGAACTCGATCTCGGTCAGCTGGACGTCGATCGGCAGGTCGATGAGGACCGGGCCGGGCCGGCCGGAGCGCATCAGGTGGAAGGCCTGCTGGAAGACGCCGGGGACCTGGGCGGCCTCGAGGACCGTCGTGGCGGCCTTGGTGACCGGCTTGGCGATCGAGGCGATGTCGACCGCCTGGAAGTCCTCCTTGTGGAGCTTGGAGACCGGGGCCTGGCCGGTGATGCACAGGATCGGGATCGAGTCCGCGATCGCGGAGTACAGGCCGGTGATCATGTCGGTGCCGGCGGGGCCGGAGGTACCGATGCAGACACCGATGTTGCCGGCCTTGGCACGGGTGTAGCCCTCGGCCATGTGGGACGCGCCCTCGACGTGGCGAGCGAGCGTGTGGCTGACGCCGCCCACGTTCTTGAGCTCGCGGTAGAAGGGGTTGATCGCCGCGCCGGGCACGCCGAACGCGTTGGTGACGCCTTCGCGCTTGAGGATCTCAACGGCCGCTGCGGCGGCGGTCATACGAGGCATGGGAGGGCTCCTGCTTCGGCCAGGCGGAAACGGGTCACCCACCGTCTCGATGGCCGTTTCCGTATTGCGGAAGTATTGTTCTACTATGTGGAAGCAATGTAGGTCGGGGGGTCCGGGGCCGTCAAGGGACCGGGCTCGGACGTTGGCCGAACTCCCTCCCCTCCCGTGGCGGATTGGTGGACGATGGGGACGGGAAGACAGGGGGTTCGGCGTGGGGTTCGGTGTGGGTGAGTCGGTACCGGTGCGCTGCCCGGAATGCCTCCGTACGCAGCCGTACGCGGCGCCCGTCTTCCCATGCGCCTGCGGGACACCGGTGGTGCCACCGGTGATCCCCGGAGCGACGGGTGAGCCGGTCACGCACCGCAACTGGACGGACGAATGGGTCACGGTGCGCTGCGTCGCCTGCGGGCGTGAGGACGAATGGCCCCACCCGGAGCTGGGCTGCACCTGCGGCACGGTCCTCCGCGTCCCGGTCCGCGAGCCGGGTTTCGGCGACGGCGGTCCGCTGCCGGGCGTGCCGGCCCCGGCACGGGCACTTCCGCGGCAGCCCGGACCCGGACGGGCCACCCCGGGGCCACCGAGCCCGGACCCGAAGGACGGACGCGCGAACACGGCCACCGACGCGACGCCCGGCACACTCGGTACCGACGGCCGCCCCGGCCCCGGGGCCCTGCCAGGCGGTACGGACACCGGTCACCGCGCCGAATCAGGGGCCGGCGACCCTCCGGACGCACACGCCGGCGAGGGGACGGACGGCGTCGAGCCGGGCGCGGCCCCGGGGCCGGCCCCGACCGCCGGGACGGACGAGGCGGCGCCGGCCTCGGGCATATGGACCGGCGACGCCCCGCAGAGCGACCTCCACGACCCGGAGGGCGACCTCCCCGACGACTCCGCGGGCGACCTCCACGACGTCGCGAGCCACGGCCTCGGAACCGGACGGAATCGGGCGTTCACCGAGCGTTACCCCGCGCACATCCCGCTGCCGCCGACGGCCCCGCACCCCGCCGCGCCGAGGCCCTCGTTCCGGCCCGTGACCATCCGTACGGCCCGGGACGCGGTGGCCGCGTCCGCCGGGTATCTGCGCTGGCTCGGGTTCCGCAACGTCGTCCAGCCCGAGGAGCGGACCGCGTCCGGGGTCGACCTCCGAGCACCCGGGCTCGTCGCCCAGGTCGACCCGAGCACCCGCCCCGCCGCGCTGCGGGCGGTCGAATGCCTCTGGCTGAACGGGCTCAGCAGCTCGTCCGTGAGCGTCTTCTTCTCCCTCGCCGGCTACACCCCCGACGCCCGCTCCCGCGCCGACGAGCTCGGCATCCCGCTCTTCGTCCTCGACCTCACGGGAACGCCTCAGCCGGTGAACACCCCGGCGGACGAACTGATCACCACCGGCGCCTGAGGCCTCAGCGGCGGACCGGCGATCGGATAGACCTCAAAAGAACCTCAGATTTCAGCCATTCGCGCGTGATGATCACGCTCTCACGGGCACAACACCCTCGGGGGGTGGGGCGTCATGGGGGCGGATACCTGGTGGTTCATCGGTGCGTCCTGCGCACAACTGCTCGCGGCGCTCGCGCTGTTGCGAACCCGCAGCCCGGAGCGGGCCGAACTCGCCCCGCAGGCACTGGCGTTGCTCCGTGGCGGGCGGCGGGCGGCCGTGGTCGTGGCGCTCGTCGCGCTGCACCAGCGCGGCGCCGTGGCGGCCGGCCGGAAGGGCACGATTCGGGCCAACGGCGGACCCGGCCGGACCCGCGATCCGGTCCAGCTGGGAGTGCACAGTTCGCTGCGGCGGGCCTTGGGCATACGGGTGCTGGCCGCCCAGCCCAGGGCGCGGCGGGCCGTCGACGCCCTGCGCGCCGAGCTGGGCCGGGCGGGGCTCCTCCGCCCGTACGGCCGGCTGCTCGTCGCCCGGGGGCTGCTGGTCTGCGCGATGGCGACGGTGGTGACGGGCCTGCTGATCACGCGCCCGTCCGGCGCGGAGCTCGCCCTGGCGCTCGCCCTCGGCGCCGTACCGACCGTCGCCGCGCTCGCCCTGCTGTTCCTTCCGCCCACGACCCGCGCCGCCCGACGGCTGCTGGCCGGGCTGCGGGAGCGGCACCCGCTGCCCGCGCATCGTCGCGAGGTGACGGACGGCAATCTGGTCCTGCTGTACGTCGCCCTCTACGGCGACCCGGCACTCGCCCTCTTCCTGCCGCGCTTCTCGCGCGACGGCGGACTGCTGGGCCAGGGCGGCGGTACGGACGGCTACGCCACCGGGCGTGGCTGGTTCGGTGGCGGCGAGGGTTCCTGGGGCGCGGGCGAAGGAGGCGGCGGAGGGGGCGGCGGCTCGGACTGAGCTCGCGCCATACTGGACCATGCGCATCCGAGCGGCCGCACCGGCCGAACTCCCGCTGCTCCAGGACATCGAGCGGGCCGCGGGCGAACCTTTCCGTTCCCTCGGCATGGCGGTCATCGCCGACGACGAGCCCCTGCCGCTGGACGTCCTGGACGGCTACCGACGGGCCGGCCGGGCCTGGGTGGCCGTCGACGAGACCGACCGCCCCATGGCGTACCTGCTGGCGGACACCGTCGACGGGGCCGCCCACATCGAGCAGGTGTCGGTGCACCCGGCCGCCGCCCGCCAGGGCATCGGCCGCCTGCTCATCGAGCATCTGGCCGCCGGCGCGGCCGAGCAGGGGCTGACCGCGCTGACCCTGACGACCTTCACCGAGGTCCCGTGGAACGCGCCGTACTACACGCGCCTCGGCTTCCGTCCCCTCGCCGAGTCCGACCCGGACCTCACCGACGGGCTGCGCGCCATCCAGCGGGCCGAGGCCGCCCACGGTCTGGCGACCTGGCCCCGGGTCTGCATGCGGCGCGAACTGGCAGGGACGCCCGCGCCCCGCCCCGTGGCGCCGTCCCCGTAGCGCCGTCGGCCGGGGAGCCGGCGCTCCTCACCCGTAGCGCTGCCTCAGCTCCACCTTCCGTACCTTGCCGCTCACCGTCATCGGGAACTCTCCGAGGATCTCCACCCGGCGCGGGATCTTGTAGTGCGCCAGACGGTCGCGGCAGTACGCCGTGATGTCGTCCAGGGTCGGGGGGTCGGCGGGGTCGCGCGGGATCACGCAGGCCAGGATCTCCTCGCCGTAGCGGGCGTCTGGGACACCGACGACCTGCACGTCGGCGATCTTCTCGTACCCGTAGAGGAACTCCTCGATCTCGCGCGGGTACACGTTCTCCCCGCCGCGGATGATCATGTCCTTGATGCGGCCGACGATCTGGACGTAGCCGTCCTCGCGCATCACCGCCAGGTCACCGGTGTGCATCCAGCGGCCGGCGTCGACGGCCTCGGCCGTCTTGTCGGGCTCGTTCCAGTAGCCGAGCATCACGCTGTAGCCGCGGGTGCAGAGCTCTCCGGCGGTCCCGCGCTCCACCGTGAGACCGGTGCCCGGATCGACGATCTTCACCTCCACGTGCGGCATCACCCGCCCGACCGTTCCGGTACGGCGTTCCAGGTCGTCGTCGCGCCGGGTCTGGGTGGAGACGGGCGAGGTCTCGGTCATGCCGTAACAGATCGACACCTCGGCCATGTTCATCTCGGCGACCACCCGCTTCATCACCTCCACCGGGCACGGCGAGCCCGCCATGATCCCGGTGCGCAGCGTGGAGAGGTCGTACGAGGCGAAGTCGGGGAGGTTGAGCTCGGCGATGAACATCGTCGGTACGCCGTACAGCGACGTGCACCGCTCCTCCTGGACCGCGCGGAGGGTGGCCGTGGGGTCGAAGGACGGCGCGGGGATCACCATGCAGGCGCCGTGCGAGGTCGCCGCCAGGTTTCCCATCACCATGCCGAAACAGTGGTAGAAGGGAACCGGGATACAGATCCGGTCCTGCTCGGTGTAGGCGATCATCTCGCCCACGAAGTAGCCGTTGTTGAGGATGTTGTGGTGCGAGAGGGTCGCGCCCTTGGGGAAGCCCGTCGTCCCCGAGGTGTACTGGATGTTGACCGGCTCGTCGCAGGACAGCTCCGCCGGGCGCAGTTCGCCCGCCGTGCGGGAGATCAGCTCGTCCCAGCTCGGGTCGCCGATGAAGACGACCTCCCGCAACTCCGGGCAGTTGCCGCGGACTTGCTCGACCATCGCCCGGTAGTCGCTCGTCTTGTGCGCGAGCGTGGCGAAGAGCAGGGAGATGCCCGCCTGCTTGAGCACGTACTCCAACTCGTGGGCACGGTAGGCCGGGTTGATGTTCACCATGACGGCGCCGATGCGGGCGGTCGCGTACTGGACGAGCACCCACTCGGCACAGTTCACCGCCCAGATCCCCACCCGGTCGCCCTTGACGACCCCGCTGCCGAGCAACGCGTCCGCCAGCTTCTCGACGTCCGCGCCGAATCGGGCGTAGGTCCAGCGGCGACCGGTGGGCACGTCGACGAGTGCCTCCCGCTCCGGCCAGGCCGCGACGGCCCGGTCCAGATTGGCCCCGATCGTGTCCCCGAGCAGCTCGGTGGGGCTCGCGCCGTGCGTGTACGACAGACTCATCCCAGGTCCCCCTCGGCGTACTCGATGCCTTCGCCCTTCGCCGTGCGCTCGCGCAGCTCGATCCGGCGGATCTTCCCCGAGACCGTCTTCGGCAGCTCGGCGAACTCGATGCGCCGTACCCGCTTGTACGGGGCGAGCACCGCGCGCGAGTGCGCGAAGAGCGCCTTCGCCGTCTCCTCGCCCGGCTCCCAGCCGTCCGCGAGGACGACGTACGCCTTCGGGACCGCGAGCCGCAGCGGGTCCGGGGCCGGGACGACCGCCGCCTCGGCCACCGCCTCGTGCTCCAGGAGCGCGCTCTCCAGCTCGAACGGCGAGATCTTGTAGTCGGACGCCTTGAAGACGTCGTCGGCGCGCCCGATGTAGGTGATGTAGCCCTCGGCGTCGCGGGAGCCGATGTCGCCGGTGCGGTAGTAGCCGCCCGCCATCGCCTCGGCCGTACGCTCCGGGTCTCCGTGGTAGCCGGTCATCAGGCCCACCGGATCGGTGGACAGGTCGAGGCAGATCTCGCCCTCCTCGACGTCCGCCTCCCCGCTCACGGGATCCACCAGCGTCACCCGGAAGCCGGGGCTCGGCCGCCCCATCGAGCCCTCCTTGAGGCGCTGGCCGGGGCTGTTCGAGACCTGGACGGCGGTCTCGGTCTGGCCGAAGCCGTCCCGGATGGTGACGCTCCAGGCCCGGCGCACGGACTCGATGACCTCGGGGTTGAGCGGCTCGCCGGCCGCGACGACCTCACGCGGCGGGTTCTTCAGCTGGGTCAGATCGGCCTGGATCAGCATCCGCCAGACGGTCGGCGGAGCACAGAAGCTGGTGACACCGTTGCGCTCCATCTCCTGCATGAGACGGGCCGGGTCGAAGCGGGTGTAGTTGTGGATGAAGACGGTCGCCTCGGCGTTCCACGGGGCGAAGAGGTTGGACCAGGCGTGCTTGGCCCAGCCCGGCGAGGAGATGTTCAGATGCACGTCGCCGGGCTCGAGGCCGATCCAGTACATGGTGGCCAGATGGCCGATGGGGTACGAGGTGTGGGTGTGCTCGACCAGCTTGGGCCGGGCGGTCGTACCGGAGGTGAAGTACAGCATCAGCGGGTCGTCGGCGAGGGTGACGCCGTCCGGCTCGAAGGTGTCGGAGGCGTCGTCCGCCTCTTCGTACGAGTGCCAGCCCGCGCGCTCGCCCCCGACGACGATCCGGGTGTACTCCCCCGGCACGTCCTCGAACTTGGCGGTGTCCTCGGCGCGCACGATCACATGCCGGGCCCGGCCGCGCTCGACGCGGTCCCGCAGGTCGGCGGGGCCGAGCAGCGGAGTGGCCGGGATGACGACGGCGCGCAGCTTCATCGCGGCGAGCGCGGTCTCCCACAGCTCGGTCTGGTTGCCGAGCATGACGATGATCCGGTCGCCGGCCCGAACGCCCTTGTCGCGCAGCCAGTTGGCGGCCCGGTCGGAGCGGGCGGACATCTCGGCGAAGCCGACCTTCGTCTCGGTGCCGTCCTCCTCGACGATGTGCAGGGCGGTCCTGTCGTTGCCGGCCGCGATGACGTCGAACCACTCCAGGGCCCAGTTGAACCGGTCCGGACGGGGCCAGGCGAAGCCCTCGTACGCCGTCCCGTAGTCCTCGCGGTGCTGGAGCAGGAAGTCGCGGGCGGCGCGGAACCTCTCCGTCGCGGTGGTAGCCGTCATGTGTCCTCCTCGTTGCGGGACCGGTCACGGACATCGTGTAATCAGTGACCCAGGTCTCACTACCCCCGTTCGGGGGTGAAGGAGTGGTCGCGTGCCCGAGCGGACGGAAGCGGTCGAGATGCGCGGAGCTCTGGCGCGGCTGCGCCGTGCCACCGGACTCCAGGTGGTCTTCGGCGGGCTGCTGCACGCGGGCAGGCCGTTGCGGATCTCGGAGCTGAACGGAGCCGTCACGCCCGCCCTGCACGGACTCGCGATCTCCGCGGGCAGCGGTCTGGGCGGGAAGTGCCTGGCGCTGGCGCGGCCGTGCGCGGTGGTCGACTACGCGTCGGCGCGGCACATCACGCACGAGTACGACGTTCCCGTGTCGGCGGAGGGCCTGCGTTCGGTGATCGCGGTGCCCGTCGTCGTACGGCGCAAGGTGCGGGGCGTGCTCTACGGGGCCCTGCGGGACTCGCTGCCGTTGGGCGAGCGCGTCGCCGACGCGGCGGTGGCGGCGGCCCGGGACCTGGAGCAGGCGCTGGCTGTACGGGACGAGGTGCGGGAGCTGCTGTCGGCCGCTCCGTCCGGAGCGGCCTCGGGACCGGTCTCGGGACCCTCCTGGGAGGAGGTCCGGCAGGCGCACGGGGAGCTGCGGGAACTGGCGCCCCGGATCGAGGACCCGGAGCTCAGGGAGCGGCTGCTCGCGGTGTGCGGCCGCCTGGAGACGGCGTCCACGGCGCCGGGCGGGGAGCCCGGTGTGACGCTGACACCGCGCGAGCTGGACGTGCTGGCGGCGGTGGCGCAGGGTGCGACGAACGCGGGCGCGGCGGCACGGCTGGGGCTGCGGCCGGAGACGGTGAAGGGGTACCTGCGCTCGGCGATGCGGAAGCTTGGCGCGCACACGCGCCTGGAGGCGGTGGTGGCGGCGAGGAGGGCGGGGGTGCTGCCGTAGGGGTCGGCACGGCGACGGAGCTGCTCGCCGCTCGGGCGGCCGGCGGCCTACTCGTCGACGATCCCGAAGCCCACCTCGTACGGAACGCCCGGCTGAGCCATCACCCCGAGCATCCGCCGGGCCTCCTCCTCCAGCTCGGCGCGCTGGGCCTTGGTCGTACGGCCGAAGGGCTGGACGGTCATCGTGGTGCGCTCCTTGGTCTCCTCCAGTCGCCACAGTCCGGCGAGTTGCCCGTCGAGGAGGAAGACGCAGTACGCCTGGTTGCCCTTCCAGGTGCGGTTGCGGGCCTCGGCGGCGACGACGCGGCTGCGGTCGGCGTGCGACAGGAGCAGGTTGTCGAACTCGGGGAGGAAGCGCGGCGGGGCCGGGGTGTCCTCGTCGGGGCGCGGGGCGTCGGGCAGGTCGAAGAGTTCGACGCCGTGCTCGTCCTGGAAGGTGACGAGCCCGGGCCGCAGGCGCTCGAAGGCCTCGCGGAGGCGGGTGAGGCCGCACCAGATCTGCATGTCCTTGACGGAGGCGGGGCCGAAGGCGGCGAGGTAGCGCAGGACGGTGTCGTCGAGGACGGCCGCGGCGGGGGCGGCCGCGGGACCAGGATCGGCGGGGGCGGGCCGGGCGGCGTCGGCGGAGACGGCTTCGCCGGGGGCGGCCGCGGCGCGCCGGCCGAACCAGGTCTCGGCGGTGGTCAGACAGACCTGCCCGCTCCGGCGCCACAGACCGCGAGGGGTGACCTGGACGAGGGGCAGCAGGCAGCGTGCGGCGACACCGAGGGACTGGGGGTCCGCGTCCGGCCACTCCACGAGGAGGGCTTCGCGGATCTCCTTCGGGGTACGGGGCCGCTCCTCGACGAGTTCGCGGGCCAGGGCGGCGAGCCGGTCGAGGTCGACGCCGACGAGGCCCTTGCGGAAGATGCCGATCTCACGGGAGCGGGCGGGCTGGACCAGGGGCCGCAGGGTGAACACGTCCGCTGCGGTGTGGGTGTGGATGGTGGAGCGCATGGTGACGATGCGGGCGACCCGGCGGGACTCCATGACCGCGGAGAGGTGCTCGGGCCGGAAGCCGTCGAGACGGGCGGCGAGCGCGTAGTACGGCGGCTTGGTGTTCTGCGCCTGGAGTCCGAGGAGATGCGAGACGGCGTCCTCGGCGGACATCGCGGCAGGGGCCAGCAGGAGCTGACGGGCCAGCGTGGCGCGCCCCAGGGCGCGGGTGGAGAGGACCGGGTTCGTCGTCTTGAAGGCCATGGACAGCACGCTACCCAGACTTGCGGACAGCTGTGGTCCGCAATGGCACACCCATGCTCCGATCGCCGACGCGCTGTGGCAATACGCCGCGTATATCCTGCCCGGAGACCCTGGACCCGATCATGAACACGGAGAGGGACCCCACGATGTCGGAGCGCCGCCCTCGCGCAGCCTGGCGCCGCCAGCCGGAACCGCCGACCGCGCCGCCGGAGCCGGAGCCGACCGGGCCCGAGACCGTACCGGCCGACCGGCCGAGCGTGGTGCAGGCGAGCCTCTACCGGGACGGCCGCCGGGTCGCCTCTCCCGCCACGCTGGCCGAGACGTTCCGCCGGCTGCGCGAGTATCCGGACGGCATGGCGTGGATCGGCCTGCACCGCCCGACCGAGTCCGAACTCCACTCGCTGGCGGGCGAGTTCGACCTGCACGAGCTGGCCGTGGAGGACGCGCTCGAGGCGCACCAGCGCCCGAAGCTGGAACGTTACGGCGACACTCTCTTCGTCGTGCTGCGCGCTGCCCGCTACCTGGACGCCCAGGAGGAGGTGGACTTCGGCGAGCTCCACATCTTCGTGGGCCAGGACTTCGTGATCACGGTCCGGCACGGCGCGGCTCCGGACCTCTCGGCGGTCCGCCACCGGATGGAGGAGAACCCCGACCTCCTGGCACTGGGCCCGGAGGCGGTCCTGTACGCGATCCTCGACGCGGTGGTCGACGGCTACGCCCCGGTGGTCGCGGGGGTCCAGAACGACATCGACGAGATCGAGACCGAGGTCTTCGGCGGCGACCCGTCGGTCTCCCGCCGCATCTACGAACTCTCCCGGGAAATGGTCGAGTTCCAACGCGCCACCCGCCCGTTGGTGGGCATGTTGCACGGCCTGATGGCAGGCTTCGCCAAATACGGCACGGACGAGGAACTCCAGCGCTACCTCCGTGACGTGGCGGACCACGTCACCCACACCAGCGAACGCGTGGACGGCTTCCGCCAGGCCCTGACGGAGATCCTGACGGTGAACGCGACCCTGGTGACACAGCAGCAGAACGCGGAGATGCGGGCACTGGCGGAGGCGGGCTTCGAACAGAACGAGGAGATCAAGAAGATCTCCGCCTGGGCGGCCATTCTCTTTGCACCCACACTCGTTGGAACTATCTACGGCATGAACTTCGAGTCCATGCCTGAGTTGGGTTGGAGCCTCGGATACCCCTTCGCGGTCGGTTTGATGGGGATGGTTTGCGTCAGTTTGTACGTGATTTTCAAGCGACGGGATTGGCTCTAGAGTCGGCCGACTCTGTTCAAGCAGCGTGCATGGTTTGCTTCTGCACCTCCCACACAACCGCCCCATCTGGGCTCTGGGGAGTCCCTGGGGAGAAGTGATGCGGGTGATCTCGTCTACCTGCCTCCAGCAACGCCCTGACCAGGACTTTTACCCTCCAGCAGGCGCTGGGGAGAATCCGGGGAGAATAGGCTGACGACACAGCTCCTGCGTCTGCGGCTTCGTCCCTATCCTGCTTGCTACTCAACATCTCGCCGGTCGCCCTTGCCGCCCCCTAACAGATCACAGACAGTGACACCGGGTTCTGAGCGGAGCCACACGTCCGCCCTCTCTGTACGGCCCCCTGACTGTGGTGACGAGTCGTGTTCTGGTCAGCCCAGCCTCTTCGTGCACCAGGTCTCATGCGCAAGCGGGCGACAGCCCGTGTCGCCTGCTCAGGGCAAGAACGGGCTGCGGCAAGCAGCCGGCTCACTGGCGGGAGCCGTCCCTGCTCACTCCGGCGCGGGCTCGCACATCATGGCCCGCACCGCTTCTGCGGCCGCCATAATGGAGGCATGTCCTCCAGCCCGCAGCACCCCGCACCCGCGCCGAGAGACCTCTCTGTTGCGGACGCCGCGGACCTCGCGCTGTACCGGGAGAAGTTCCGGCGCCGTCTACCGGAGTCGCTGGACGAGCTGCGCGGGCCGACGCACGGCGTCGTAGAGCTGCCGCTGCACCTGGCCTGGTCCGGGATGACCTCGTACGACCTGGGAAAAGCTCGCCAGCGCATGGGCCTGTACCGCACCGTCCTGCACGAGGGCCTGCATGACGACCTGCCCCGCTACCTCAATCAGGATCTACTCTTCCAGCAATGGCCCGTGCTGCGCACCCTCGTCGGTCGCACGGTGCGCACCGTGTGGGAGGACGCCTTCCCCCAGCTCGCCTCCAGCACCCGGGCAGCCGCGTGACAGACATGCCGGAGCTGCACACCCGGCTACTGGCGGATGTGATCGCCCTCGGCTCGCCGTATCCCTTGGTCCTCACCGGCGGGTATGCCGTGAGGGCGCACCGCCTCGTGAACCGTCCCAGCCAGGACCTCGATGTCGCCACCGAGAACCCGGCGCCCATGGCCGACATCGCGGCCTCGCTCTGTAGCGGCCTCAAGGCCAGGGGCTGGAAAGTGCAGGCGCTGGAGACTGCCCCTCTGTCCGCTCGCTTCACCGTGACCGACCCAGTCACCGGGCAGGACTGTGAAGTCGACATCCTCAAGGAGATCTTCTGGCGGCCCGTCGCCCAGAGCCCTTATGGGCCTGTCCTCGCGGAGGAGGACGTGATCGGGACCAAGGTCCGAGCCCTTGCCGACCGAGGAGCGCCCCGCGACCTGATCGACGTGTTCGCTGCCTCCCGCCGCTGGACGAACTCCGAGCTCGAGGAGTTCGGCCGCCGCCACGCCCGCGGCCGCTTCGAGGGCGAGGACCTCCAGGCAAACCTCACCGGCGCTGAGTGGACCGATGACGAAGCCTTCGCCGCCTACGGCCTCGACGATGCGAGCATCACCGCTCTCCGTACCTGGGCCGTGGAGTGGGCCGACGACCTCGCGGCCCGACTCCTCGAAGAGGCCGATGTCCCGGACATCGACTGATCGCACCGCGGATTCCGCTCCTGCCGAGGGCCGCCCCTGGAAGACCCTCCTTGAGGAGGCTCGTTTCGTCACTGAAGGTCGACGGTCCGCAGGGCAGGGGGGAGCTCAGCTCGGTACGGGATCAGGCCGAGACGGCGCTTTTTGACGGTCGCGGCCACCGTGATGTGGGCCTGCGTCGGCACACCGACTGGGGTCCGGATGATCAGGGCGAGCGATTCGTCGCCGACCAGGTGCGTGTCCGGGGTGGCGGCAAACCTCCACTCGGGATCGCTGTCGCGTTCACCCATGCCGACCACGAACAGCTCCTCGCGTCCGCCCTGGTACGGCGTGAACTCCACACCTGCGTCGACGAGCATGAGATTGGCGGTCAGCGTCAGCGAACCGGAGGGCACGACGGGGACGGCCCGCTTTTTCGGAGAGATGGACCACGCGATGGGCTGTCGTTCGGCTGGCTGGCCCGGGGCCTCCAACCGGACGCCGATGCCCGCGTTCGTAAACGGAGCTCCCTCCGGCGAAGGGCGGAAAGAGCAGACGAGACTAAGGAGCAGGTAGTCGTACTGGGCGGACTGCGACTCCAGGAAATCCCCCCAATCGCCATCCCCTTCGGCAGCCTGCATGCCGGTCAGCGGGCGCACGACCGGTGCACCCAGCGAGATCCGCCCTGTCAGCGGGGGCTGAGGGGTCGGTGTCTGCAGGAGGAGGGTTGGAACGAGCGTGAGGTCGTAGGAGGTCGCTGCCTTTGCCGTCAGCCGGTCGAGAGAGGTCATTCGGTGGCTTCCTGTGGGTGATGGGTGGCGCTGCGCCAGTCCCCGATGAAGCAGAACGCGCCCCAGTCCCGAAAGGCCGGGTAGCAGGAACGCGTCGTGGACTGGGCTGTCCGGAACGCGGTACGCCGGTCCCCGGAGAGAGCGAGCTGTTCGTACAGGGTTCCGAAGAACGTGGTGGCCACGTCAGGGGACACAGGCCACAGGCAGCCGACGATGGCGGCAGCGCCGGCTTGAAGGAAGGCGGCAGGCAGGCCGTGCAAATTGTCGTTGATGTCGAATCTGCCGAGGGCTGACTCGCATGCACTCATCGTGACGAGTTCGACGCCACGCAGATCGACCCTGAGGATGTCATGGGCGAAGACCCGGCCGTCGTCACCCCGTTCCGGGTCCGGTGACAGGAACAGGCATTGGTGCCAGGGTGCCCACTCGTTGTGTGAACCATGTGCCGCCACATGGATGTAGCGGGCTTCGGGCAGTGCCTCCAGGAAGCGGCGAGGAGTGGCATCAGCCCCCAGCACCGGGGTTGTGCCGCCCATCGCGGCAGCAATCCGTGCGGTGTGGGCCTCCAGTGTGTTCGTCCCTCCACTGTCGAATGCGAAGGCGGCAAGCCCCCGCTGAGGGGAGGGGGACGATGCGGGGCGACCGAGGAAGGCAAGGCTGGATACCTGGGTCACGGTCCAGTCGTCGGCGAGGAGGCGGGCATCTGCGGACAGCAAGTGAAAGGGAAGGTAATGCAAGGGCCCGTTGGGCCAGACGCAGAGATGCGACTTGCCCTGGGTGAGCCATGAAGGCAGAGCATCAGTAAAGCCGGCGAGATAGGAGCGGGAGTCGTTGGTCAGCAACTGGGCGGCGGTGCGCGACACCTCACGGTGCAGGGGGTCGGCGGTGATTTCCTGGCGCAGCTGCGCAATCTCGATTGCGGCAGGCGAGACGGTGAGCGTGTGACCGGCTTTGAACACTCGGACCAGGGCACCTTCGTACATCGGGAAGGCCATGGTCCGGTGGAACAGCTCCTCGTTCGTCACCGCCATCCCATGCAGGGCCATGACGGGGTTCGCTGAGTCCGAGTGGGCGACCTGCCCCAGGAAGAACGAGAGCAGCACGGTGTCCGGAGGAAGAAGCTTCTGGATCTCGTCGACCTGAAGAAGCGGGAACCACGTCGAGCCCCGCACCAAGCGGAGTTCCCCACTGATCCAGCGATCGGCGGCGCGCTGCAGGTTACGCACTTCGGTCTCGGCGTCGTGGTCCGGTTCGGCCTCACCTGAACCCAGGTGATAGAGCATGGCGGTCTCGGCTCCACCGGGTAGGTCGAAGTCGGGCAGCGGTCCGGGAAGACCTGCCTCGGCAATGCGTGCACGGGCCAGGACTCCGTCCAGGCGGGCGGAGAACTCAAGGGCACCCGGGCGCCCCACCGAGAGTGTGAAGTCCATCCCCTTGGCAGCTTGATGAATGCCGGCCATCACCGAAAGGTTGATGGTAGGGCCGCTCGCACTGAAGGCCAGCGACTGGTAGAGGTTGTGCAGCTTCCAGTCCACGGCCTCGTCCGGAACCTGACGCAGGAACACGGACGCCGGGATCAGCGCGATCGCGGATCGTTCGGCTTCGGGTCCCTCGGAGGTGGAGGCGCATCCCAAGCCCGCGTCGAGGGCTGCGAGAGCGAGGTCAGTCTGTCGACACAGCGCGAAGCCGAAGGCTGCGGAGGCGAAGAGAGCCGCGGCGGTGCCCAGCTGCTCTTGTTTCTGAGCGTGCACTCCCATGTCGTGAGCGAGTGCGGCATCAAGGTAGGTGATCGCATCGACATGGCGTCGAAAGAGGGAGGGTGACACCTGTCGCGCCTCGTTGATGAGGTCACGTCCGACGTCACCCTGCTGTTCCGGATCCGCGTGTGCCGCAAGGTGAAGAAGCGTCGCCGCTCGCTGCTCGGCGGGCCAGCCCTCCGCCTCCGCGGAGGAGCGCACGTGGTCGGCGAGCTGGCCCACCTGCGTCTGCTCTGGTGCACAGATCAGACGGTCATCGGCAAGGCAGTGCACCTCGCTCAACCAGCGCAGCCGGCGGTGGGAGTCCATGGACAGATACGACAGCTCACGGTCGGCCGCCCTCAGCAGACGGGCCTGAAGATCGAGGCGATGAGCTTCCGTCGCAAGGGTGAGCGCCTCCGCGAAGACGCAAGAGGCCTCATGGAGCCCTTGCCGTTGCCTGATCACGGCGAGAGGCACGGGCAGCATCGCGGCAAGGTCGTCAGGCAGGGTCAGTTCGCCGAACCGGTACAGAATCCGTAAGAGGTAGAGGTGGGCCAACGGGTCGCGACGCGGATCGATGACGTCGAACGCCTCCCGGGCGGCGATGAGGATCTCGCGGTCGTACGACTCGCTCCGCATCCCGGCAAGGAAGGAGAGCGCCTCGGTCAGAGCCTTCAGCACCCGCCCCCGCTCGTGTCCCGTCGACAAGTCGGCGGATTCGCGGAGGTACGCGACAGCGGCCGCAGCCGCGTCAGGCGGCGGAGGCATGTCCGGGACTGCGGTGTGGGCGGGATCGTCCGGGTGGAGAGATTGATGTCGCCTTTGGCGTTCCTCCCGGATGCTCAGTGCGCTGGTGAAGTCCCACCCTGCCGCTTCGCCGAGGTACGGGCTGAGATGCAGCAGTCCGGCGGCGAAGAGAGTTTGGGCGAGTTCGTCGGTGCCCGCTGCCCCGGCGACTCCGCGCAATGCGTCGATCTGGGCTCGCACGGCATCATGCGCACGTCGGAACAACTGTCCGTCGGGGCGCTCGACCAGACTTAGCCGCGCGGCCTCGACATAGGCGTCGGCCGCCCACCACCAGGCGCCCCCGACCCCCCTCCCCCAACGGACGGATGCGGCCTCCAGCACGAGAGTGAGCACAGGTACCGCGTCCTGCGGCGTTCCGGATTCGACGAGGCGCAAGGCACCTGCCACGACGGAGGCGACCGCATCCTCCGAGAGCACGAAGGCCGGGTCGATGACCTGACGGATGGCTTCGGCCTCCGACACGATCCGGGAGATGGTCTTCGAGCCGAGTTCGGCGAGGTACCGCGCCTGGCCCGTACTGTCCAACGAGGCAGACGACACCCCGACTTCCGGGAGTGCCTCCTCTCGCTCCTCCTCCCCTTCCTGCCCAGGCTCTTCAGCGAAATCCCGAGCCGTGCGTTCGAGAAGCAGTCCCATCGCCTTGCGTAGATTCGCATGGTCGGGCTCCCGTCCCGCGGCCGTCCGGAGATCCACTCCCAGCCGCAGCCATGAGACGGCCTCCTGAAGCCCGGCGATGCCGTCCGGGAACAGAGTCGCCTCGGCCATGCGGGCCAGACAAAGACCGATGGTCCCCGCTGAATCCGCCTGCTCGGACGATCCCTCCGGGGCTTCGGCGAACACTGAGCGTGCCGCGCATTCCGCCGCGGCGAGGTCGGCGAGGTCGGCCGAGACGACGAAGCGGCGGGTGTACGCCTCGGCAAGAGTGAGTTGTCGACGCGACCGACGGGCCTGTGAGTCCTCCGGCAGGGCAGCTACGTGAGTGAGCAACCGGATCCCCGAGTCCGCATCGTCCAGGCGACCGGAGACCAGAGCGCTCCGGCAGAGCGCGAGACCGAGCGTGGTGTCGCGGTACGGACTAGGGGCGGAGCCCCGCAACAGGGCGATCGCCTCGTCGAGCAGCGCCGGATCACCGCCCTCCTCGACATCCAGCACGAGGTCGCTCGCGTGGTCCACGGGGTCTTGCCACGGGTCGTGGCCAGTCTCCTCCGTGAGCCGGGACCATAATTCCCGAGGCACACGACGGTGATCGACCAGATACAGCATGCCGAAGACAAGCATCGCCGTCCTGAGGTCTGCGGCCGACAGCACGGCTTCGCTCTGAGCAACGGATCGTGCCCAGTAGTACGCGGCGACCGTGTGCAAGATCTCGCTGTCCACCTCTCGGAGCTCGTCCAGCTTTTCGCTGACCATCGCCATGAGTTCCGAGGCGCACGTCATCCCCGCCTCGTCGAGCACAGCCCCCGGAGCCTCCCCGTTGCGGAACGCCAGGATTCTGTCGCTCAGCTCTCTGAGAAGTGTCGCCTGCAATCCCGTGACCTCCCAAGTGTTGAGGGTAGGCCAACAGCGCTGTTCGCGGCGTGCAATCTGCTATCGCTCACTCCCACTCCTCCGACAAAGGTGCACACCTGCGGAAGCGGGCCTCGCCCGGGTGACATGCTCCGTTGCGACGCACTCACGCTCTCGTGGATCAGTCCAGGAGCCCGGCGTCGCTCGCAATGCAGACGGAGAGCTCATCGGCGATGCAAGGGCGTAATCCGGAACGCAGACCACCGGCCGTCAGAAACCGGTCTCCCAGCTGTCCTCTGCTCACGCCTCTGGCAGGATCGGCTGCGACCACTGCGTCGGCGGCACTGGGCCTCCGCCCAGCAGGGCGCGCAGCACGACCGCGTCCTCCTCGCCGAAAGGCCGCAGAAGACGGAGCGCCGTTCCCAAGAGATCGGCGTAGACGAGCAATGCCCGAGCGCCGGGCGGGCCGGCAGTCTGCGTGGAAAAGTTACACCTCAAGGCGTACCCCCCGGGTGTCACGGCCAGAGCCTCGACGACGCCCTCCTCCTGCCCCAGCGCCGCACTGATGCCGTCCAGCTGTGGATCGTTGGTGACATCTTCGCCAGGCGAGTCGTATCCGATACTCCGGTTCGGCGTCATCATGCGAATCGACGTGAGCGTGATGCCGTGTCTGTTCGCCCGCTCACGTACCTCCGCCAACAACGGAACTTCACGTTCCTCGGGGAATTCCAGGTCCTTGCGGCTGCCTGCGATGTGCGCGACGAAATCCGGCCCCTGCAGGGCTAGTCGCCCTCGGTCCACCACCCAACGCCAACTGCCGCCCGCGCCGCGCCCTTCGACGACCATGCAGACATGGGCCTTCCAGACACCGACAGCGCTACGCATGAGGTGTTGCAGGTTCTCGGTGTCCGTGATGCCGCTGTCGAGCAGCGGCTTGATGTCCACGAGCGGCTGGATACGCCGCCAGAAGTCTTCGTCCTCGATCGCCTCCGAGGACAACAGCAGGTTCAAAGAGGTGGCGTCAAGGGACGAGCGCAGCGGCACGTTGCCGGGGAAGTCCGTCATCGATCGACCACTGCCTTGCCACATCGCGGCCATGAAAGTGGCAAGCCGACGCGCCACGCCCGGGGTCGTGCGACGGCTGAGCGTGGTGAGGGCGGCACGCGTCGGGGCCTCCCGGCCCTCGCGGGCCGCACCGACTCCCAGGTCCACCGAGGCGAGGAACTGTTCCACTTGGTCCTGTCTCAGAATCCCGCGGCCGCCTTCGACGATCGCTTCGGAAGCCAGTGCGACCGGCGAGCGGGTCATCGAGAGGGGAGGCAGGGCCCCGAGTCCGAAGGGGTCCAGAACGAGCGTCTGTCGCTCCCCCGCGATGTCGTCCAGTCGGGTCCACGAAGGACCTTGCCCGACCTGTCCCAGCGGCACGACGAGCGGTTGTTGCTCTCGTTCGAGCAGCAACACGTCGTTGGCGAGGAGAATCGGATCGGATGAAGTGCGGAGATAGACGCGCCGTTCAGCCGCACCGCGGCCGTTCTTCCACGTCATCAACAGGTCGGGAACGTAGGTGTGGTTGAAAAAGGGGGTTCGGACAATCTCGGCTGAGGGATGCACTGTAAGCAGCCGGCGCTGCACCACATCCTTGACCCGTTCGACGGCCTCACGGGGGTCAGGGTGGTCGAGCGCGCGATCGATCTCGGGTGCGACCGGTGTCACCATGACGTCTTCCCCTCGCTGTTATAGAAACGGGCGACGACTCCACGCCAGTCGTCAATCGGAACGAGCTTCTCCTGCTTCTCCGACATGACCACGATCCAGAGCCGCGCCGACAGCTCATCGACGATCTCGTCCTTGATCAGTTCCCTGGCCTCGTCTAGATCTTCCGTGCCTAAAGCACGAGCCGCCTCGGCGAGAACGGCTTCCCGGATCGTGTCCGGTGCCGTGAGCACATCCCAATCGCGTGCACGGAACGGCGCCCAGCTGATCCACATGTAGTGATCGCCGAGCATGTAGTCCTTGCTGAGCGCGACATAGCACTTGGCCAGAAAGCTCTTGTACTCCGTACCTTGATCACTCGAGTTCCGGCGCCACTTGACCTCGGCGCAGAACATCTGGCCATCCCAGTCTCCGCCACGCATGACCCCGCCGAGGTCGTAGGAGAACTGCTTCTCATTGCCGTGCGGCCAGTGGAGGGTGAGCTTCTTCGCCCAAGCGCCGTCCGTATTGGTGTACGACTGGGCCACGCGCATGGTGCCCTCAAGCCATCTCTTCGCCCGCTGGACAGCCTCTGCACCTACAAGGTGCGCTTCTTCACCTGGCACCGGAAAAGGGTGCCTCAGCCAAGTTTCCGCTTCAAGTGGTTGAAACCGGCCAGCCGCTCACCGGCTTGCGACGGGCGCCCCCTGCGTACTGTGCGCAGCGGAGCGGTGCACTCGAACCATGCCTCTACCTCCCTGCAATTCTGCTGATGGCAGGCGTGTGCACGAGCCTGTACTTCATCTTCAAGGGGCGGGACTGGCTGTAGAAGTCGAGCCGGACGTGCATGTCCTGTGGCCAGCCGTCGAGCAGGTCCCCGGCGAGTTCGGCGACCCCGGCCCCGTCACGGACCTCGCCGTCCGGCTCGACGGCCGCGGTCCAGGTCGAGGCCGGGTCCTGGAGAACCTACTGGTGGATGGCCTCGGTGATCACCATGCCGACCGAGCAGGACAGCCACCGCCCGCGCTGGGCGAGCCAGTCCACGAGCTCATGGGTTCCGCCCGCGGGGATCACAGCGGATCAGAGTCCGCCGGCCCCTCCCGTACTTCTTGGGCAGTTGGGCCAGGGCGAGGCGGGTGACGGCGACGTGGTCGGCGGCCGTGTTCGAGCCCGCGTTGCCGGGGCGCAGAAGGCGGCGACCGGTTCGCCGTTTCCTCCAGGGCCGTGGTCGACGAACCCCGTCAGCGGGTGGTGGCCGCAGGTCTTCTTCCAGGTCGGGGCCGCTTCCCGCCTATGGCGGCACGAGCACCAGTCGAACGAAGCATCCATCGCCGACCCGGCGGAGGTTGCCTACTATCCGGTGCACGCACGTACCGGTGTCTTCCGACCCTGGTGAAGATCGCTGGGATGCGCTGAGGAGTGGAGGACTGTCGAGACCGTACGCCGACAGCCCCCATTCAATCATTGAATGGGGGCCCCTTTGGCGAGATGCCGTCAGCGGCTATTCACCCGAACCATAGACTTGGAAGCTCGCGATTTTAGAGTTGCCATTCCGCGTGACTGTGACCCAGTACCGCTGGTTGTTCCGCACGTCATAACTGATGGTCGTGCAGGTACCTGCGCCGCCCTTGTTCCACTCCCTTTCCTTAACCCAGTCATTGAAGGCGTAATAGTACATGTGGATACGAGCCTGGACGCCGTAGCCGTCGGCATAGGTGTCGCAAAGAGTGAACTTGTCGCCATTGTCCTTGTAGGCGATGCTTCCGACGGTGCGACCGTCGATGACGAGGTTGACCTTGTCATCACCAGTTGCGTGCGCAGGATTGGAGAGGCCAGCCATGAAGGCCACTGGCGCACATATTGCCACTGCTCGGGCAATCCATCTCCTGGAAAACATTTACTGTTCCCTTTCCTCGGTTCGTCGAGTTTCCGCTCAGCAGTCAACCATGAGCACATTGACCCGCCCAGCGATTTCGGAGAAATTCCGATCAATAGTGCTTATCGAAAGCCACGCGGGAACTTATGTCGTCCCGACCGGCAGGAGAATCGACCGCGTAACGCAGCACGATCCCGAAAGACGCTGAAAGACTTGTCCGCGCAGGTCAGGGCGGGCACAGTCGCATCGATGCAGGTCAGCGCCAGCAGGTGGACAACTTCAAGAAAATCTCCTCGCGGGCCGCCATCCTCTTCGCCCCCACCCTGGTCGGCACGATCTACGGCATGAACTTCGACAACATGCCGGAGCTGCACTGGGCGGGCGGGTATCCGTTCGCGATGGTGCTGATGGCGGTGGTGTGCACGAGCCTGTACGTGATCTTCAAGAAGCGCGACTGGCTCTAACCTCGATCTTTCGTGACGGGTCGTCGGATCTTCCGGCGGCCCGTTTCGGTTTGTCGGGCGGTGATCGACAGGTTGGTGGCCCGGCTGTCGCGTCGGGTGGGCGCCGGGTTCCACGGCTCCGGTCAGGGGTTCTGCTCGTCGGGGCGGGCCCCCGGCTCTGGGAGCCCCCTCTTCCGAACCCCGGCTGAACTGCAATTCCTCGGGTCCTGGAACAACTTCCTGTGGCCCCTGGTCGTCGCCCAGAACGAAGACCAATACACGCTGCCCGTCGGCCTCGCCCTCGTCAGCAGCGGCCAGGACTTCACCCGCTACGGAGTCCTCCTCGCCGGCGCCGCCGTCGTCCTGATCCCCGTCCTGGTCGTCTTCCTCCTCTTCCAGCGCCACTTCATCGCCGGCATCGCCACCACCGGCCTGAAGTAGCCGCCTCCGGTCTCACCAGACCCCGGCCCCGCACCCGCCGAGGACCGCGTCGCACAACAGGCGGCGCGTCCTGCCGGCAACGCCAGCGAGCCCCACCGGGCCATCCATCGCCGCAACCTTCACCCGGCCGCGACGGACTACGCGGGTGCTTGAAGCCTTCGATCACCGGTCTGCCTCAGCGCGCAGGGATGTGCCCGCTGCGGCGGACCGGGTGCACCACCCCTTCGATCTCCGGTCCGCCCTGCGGGCACCGACGTGCCCGCCCCGGCGGACCGGGTGCACCACCCCTGCGAGACCCGGCCTTCCCCGTCAGGGCCCCGATGAGCCATCGGGGCAGGCCGGTGCACCACACCTCGTACCAGGTCACCCCCACCGAAGGAGAGCCGCACCGTGTCCATCCGAACGACCACCAGAGCCCGCGCCGCAGGCGCAGCCCTGATACTCGCCGTCTCCTGCCTCGCCGCCGCCGGCACCGGCACCGCTCAGGCCGCCGACCCCACCGCCCAGGTCTGGGTCACCACCGCCGACGGGTCCAGGAAACTGGCAGCCGAGACCGTCCCCTTCAACAGCTCCGTGCAGCCCATCGACATCCGCGTCGACACCAACAGCAAGGGCCAGAAGTTCACCGGCGCCGGCGCCTCGATCACCGAAGCCTCCGCCCACCTCATCCAGAGCCTGCCCGCCGACAAGCGCGCCGACCTGATGAAGTCGCTGTTCTCCACCACCGAGGGCATCGGGCTGAACTACCTGCGCCAGCCGATCGGCTCCACCGACTTCAACTCCGGCGGCTTCTACACCTACGAGGACACCGCGGGCTCCTTCTCCATCGCCCGCGACCAGCAGCAGATCATCCCGGTCATCAAGCAGGCGACCGCCCACAACCCCGCGATCCGGTTCATGGGCACGCCCTGGTCGCCCCCGGCGTGGATGAAGACCGGCAACTCGCTCAACGGCGGCAGCCTCAAGACCGACCACTACCAGGCGTACGCCGACTACCTGGTCAAGGCGATCAAGGCGTACGGGCAGCAGGGCATCAACCTCAGCGACCTCACCGTCCAGAACGAGCCCGAGTTCCCCACCACCTACCCGTCGATGTCGATGACATCGTCCGAGCAGGCCGCGTTCCTGAAGGTCCTCGACCAGACCCTGACCGCCAACGGGCTCCCCACCAACATCCTGGCGTACGACCACAACTGGGATCACCCGAACTACCCGGTCGACGTCTTCAACTCCACCCAGGGCATCCAGCGCGTCATCGGCGCGGCGTTCCACTGCTACGGCGGAGCCCCCTCCGCGCAGCAGCAGGTCGTCAACGCCGGCAAGCGCGTCTTCTTCACCGAGTGCTCCGGCACGGACACCGCCAACACCTTCGCCGACACCCTGCAGTGGCACTCCGAGAACCTCGTCGTGCAGAACATGCGCAACGGCGGCGAGACCGTCGTCAACTGGAACATCGCCCTCGACCAGAACGGCGGCCCCCACCAGGGCCACTGCACCACCAAGTGCAACGGCGTCGTCGAGATCGCCAACGGCAACGTCACCCGCGGCGCCGAGTACTACGTGCTGGGCCACGTCACCAAGTTCATCAAGCCCGGAGCCACCCGCGTCGGCTCCACCAGCCAGGGCGCCGGCGGCGTGCAGAACGTCACCTTCCAGAACCCCGACAGCTCCTTCGCCGCCTTCGTCGTCAACACCGCCACCAGCTCCCAGCAGTTCTCGCTGACCGAAGGCGGCAAGACCCTCGCCTACACCCTCCCGGCCGGCGCCATCGCGACCGTCACCTGGACCGGCGGCACCACCAACCCCGACCCGAACGGCCCCATCGACCCCGCCGCCTGGTACCGCGTCGTCAACGCCGGCAGCAACGCCTGCCTGGACGCCGCCGACTGGGGCACCGGTGACGGCACCGCCCTGCAGCAGTGGGCCTGCGGCACCGACATCATCCAGAAGTGGCAGCTCCGTCCTACCAGCGACGGCTACTACCAGGTCGTCAACCAGTTCAACAACCGCGTCTGGGACGTCGACGGCGGCCCCGGCGCAACGGCCGACGGCACCAAGGTCCACCTGTGGACCTACCTCGCCGGCACCAACCAGCAGTGGCGCCCCGAGCCCGTAGGCACCAACGGCCAGTACCGCTTCGTCGCCCGCCACAGCGGCAAGTGCCTCGCGATCAACAGCGGCTCCACCGCCAACGGCGCCCGCTTGGCCCAGCAGCCCTGCGACACCTCCAACGCCCAGAAGTTCTCCCTGACCAGCTGACCGAACCTCCACAACGCCACACAGCGGGGCCCGGCGCACACCGCCGGGCCCCGCCCGCCTCTCGCCCCGGGGCCGACGCAGCGGCCGCGCGGACCGTGACCGCGGCTGCAGAACCAAGCAGCCCGAAGACCAGGCCCACGCCGTAGTAGAGCCCGACCGCGACACCGAGTGCGAGGAGGACCAGCCGCACGGCGAATTCGGTCACCGTGGCGTCGCGGGCGGCCCGCAGAGGCCGGCGGGAGTCGCAGGTCAAGCGAATGCGGGGGCTACCGCCCCGGCGCCGGTAGCCAACACACGGCCCTCGTCATCGGCGTACACGTACGTGGCCGTCCGGGTCGAAAGTGGCGGCCGCTCCGCGGCCACGGAATATACGGGCTGAGGGCATGCCCTGATCACGGTGGAGGAGGAGCCGTTGCGGGAGCAGCCCGCCCACGACCTTCGCCGTCGAGCGGACACGAGGGTAGGACCGATCGCTTCCTCACCTGGGAAGTGCTTCTTTCTTCGCAGCCGACAGGCCCCTCAACAAGTCCTACCGTTGCAGGTCAGGGGCATCTTCCGCGTTCTTGATCAACCATCGGGCAGTCCATCTCGTGCAAGCGCGAGGCTGGTGTCACCCGCAGCTCACACCGTCCCGTCCGGCGACGAGGATGCCGTCGTTTCGGCGGATGGTGCGCGGAGTTCCGCCCAGACCGTCTTGCCTTCCTCTCCGTAGCGCACGCCCCAGCTCTCCGAGAGCGTCGCACAGATGTGGAGTCCGCGACTGCCCTCGTCCACCGCCTTGGCGTGGCGCAGGTGAGGTGCCGTGAGCGCGGCGTCGTCGACTTCGCAGATCAGTGTCGACTCTCCCCGGATGAGGCGGAGGGTGATCGGGGCGGCCGCGTAGCGGACGGCGTTGGTGACCAGTTCGCTCACGACGAGTTCGGCGGTGAACGGATCGACCGCGAGCCCCCATGCGCGCATGTGTGCTTCCGCCTGCCTTCTGGTGCGGCCGACGGCCTGGAACTCGGGCGCTACGTCGCACTCCCACACGTCCCGCTCGGGCAGCCGCCTCGTGCGGGCGACGAGCAGCACGCGGTCGGGCGCCAGCAGCCGCTCCACGTCGTCCGCCATCTCCTGCGGGCCGCGCCCCGGGTGGCCGAGCGCGGCCGCCAGCCGGTCGAGTGTGGGCCCCTCCTCCTCCGACAGCGCGGGGGAAGCGAGGCAGATCGTGCTCCCCTCCGGCAGGACATGGCCGGCGCTGGCGAACGGGGGGCCTTCTCCCCCGAGAAGAGGTCCCTCGGCCACGGGGTCGGCGTCCACGGTGCCGTCCGGACGGACGACCACGAGGAGCGACCGGCCGGCCCGGGCGACGTCGAATCGTCCGCTGACGGGGTCGTGGACCGCGAAGGTGCAGTGGACCGTCGGCTCGTGAAGCCTCTCCGCGTCGCTCTGTTCCCGGGCGAGTCGCAGAACCGTGGAATGCAGGCGTGCGAGCAGTTCGTGCGGGTCGAGATCCAGGGTGGTGAGGCTGTGGACCGCGGTACGCAGTCGGCTCATCGTGGCGACGGTGCTCAGCCCGGGGTTCTGGACCTGCCCCACCACCAGCGCCACGCGGGCGCCGGGGAGCAGCAGCGTGTCGAACCAGGAGCCGGCGCCGCTGCCGGCGGAGCGGTGCCGTTGGGCGATCTCGGCGGCCCGCTGCGTCTGACGCTCCTGACTGAGGGGCCAGCTCTGCAGAGCTGTCATGACGACGTGTTCGCGGGTGAAGCGCAGCGCGTTCTCCAGATGGCCGGCGGTGCGCGTGGTGATGCCCTCCGCCAGATCCACGTCGCCTGCGGTGAAGGCTCTGCCGCCGGGTCGCCGCTCGAAGGCGACCACCCCGAAGATCTGGCCCCGCGCCGACAGCGGCGCGACCAGTCGCGGGGTGGCGACGGTGCCTCCCGGGCCGGGGCGATGCGACACGGAGGGCGGCAGGATGACGGCGGAGGTGGGAAGCTGCGGGCCGAACAGCCCGGGCAGCAGCACCGAACCCGCCGGTGGGACGGGGCAGTCGCGGTGCGAGCTGCCCGCCGCGGCGCAGCGCAGCAGCGTCTCACCGTCACGGGACAGCAGCTCGGGCGCCCTGCCCTGCAGAACGCCGTCGGTGAGCGCCACCACGGCGCTGTCCGCGAAGTCCGGTACGACGACGTCGACCAGTTCGCCGGCTGTGCGCTCCACGTCGAGACTGCTCCCGATGCGTTCCCGGGCCTTGTGCAGGAGGCGTAGTCGGGCCTGTGCGCGCTCCCGGTCGGTCACGTCGACCGTGGTCGCCACCAGCCCCAGAACCCGGCCCGCCCGGTCGCTCAGGCGGTGGACCGCCATCGAGACGATGTGCTCCTGTTCGGGGTCCGCGAACGGCCTGCCGCTCAGCAGGACGTCGCGGACCGGCCTCCCCGTGACGAGCACCTCACGCAGCAGGGACTCGTCCAGGTGAACCCCCAACGGCGCGTACGCCTCCGTCGCCGGAAGGCCGAGGACGCTCTCCTGCGGGATGCCGCGCACGCCCATGGCCACCGGGTTGATCCGCAGGACCCGCAGCTGCGGGTCCAGGATGTGCAGGCCGATGTCCGCCTGCGTGAACACGGCGTCCAGGATCGCCTCACTCAGGCCCGACAGGTCGTCGTCCTCGGCCCGGACCTCCCACGCCCGTTCGGGGTCTCGTTCCGTGACCGGTGCGATCGTCCACGGCCGTCCGGAGCCTTCGGAGCCGAGGAGGTCGAACACGCCCCGCCCCAGGGCGTCCGTCACCGGACGGCGGAAGAGGTGTTCCGCTCCCTTGCTCCACTCCACGACCTGGCCGTGGACGTTCAAGGTGAAGAGAGGGTCATCAGGCACTGAAATCGTCACCCTCCCATGTCGCAGCCGAAGTGCCGACCCTGTCTTCCCCTGCTCGCGGGCGAGCCGGGAAAGCCCGCGGGGTCGAGCTCCCGCTCCGCGACCATGATGCTCATGCCCTCACCGTGCCCCATTCCCGCGCGCGGACCGCACAACGACGCGCGTCAGGGGCATGCGCCGCCCGCACGGGCACCTGGCAGCCGACGCTGTCACCAGGGCATCCCGTGTCGGCGACACGTGCGGGCGGTCGAGGCGTTGTCCCCGCGCGCATCGCTCCAGCGCGGTCACCGTGAACCGGTCGATGACGATCCAGGAGTCCGTTTCGGCGACGGCGCGTTCGGCCTTGTGCCTCGCACGCCAGGACCGCCCTGGGCAGGGCGGTCCGCCGGTCACCATGCCGTACGCCCGTCGCCGGACCTCGTTCGCCCCCGGAACGGCGAAGGAGAACCTGACGGGTCGATTCCCCTGGTTCCACCGCCGGCGCGCCTCAGCGTGTGGGTGGCACAGCCGTCTCGCGATGCCTGATGTTGACGGCCGCGGCCTTGGCCAGCGCCACCGGGTTCAGGAATTGCAGCGGACCGATCAGGCGGGATGCGAACAGGTGCATGTGCCGCGCCAACGACTCGTCGCGCGCCGCCGCCGAGAACATCAGCCGCTCCATGGGGTTGAACGGACGCGCCTTGGCGAAGTCGGCGGCCAGGAACTGGTGACCGCTCAGCCGGCGCCGGTGCCTGCGGGCGTACACCGCGAGCGATGCGTCCAGGTCTCCTTGGCCTGCCGCGGCCGGGGCGACGGTCTCCGCCAGCCAGTGCGCGGACTGCAGGGCCCACCCGCATCC
Organism: Streptomyces sp. NPDC056222; assembly: GCF_042264065.1. Lineage (NCBI taxonomy): Bacteria > Bacillati > Actinomycetota > Actinomycetes > Kitasatosporales > Streptomycetaceae > Streptomyces > Streptomyces sp. NPDC056222. Next base: position 57,582 of record NZ_JBHJTL010000036.1, read on the forward strand.
CACTCCCCAGAGGGGATCGCCGGTCAGGGCGGCGTCGCCGATGAGCGCAAGGCCGGGTGCGGTCGGCTTGCGGCTGTGCAGCGGGTAGTTGACCGCGCCGACGATCTTCGACACGCGCTCGGCGGAGTCGATGGGCGGAGCGTCGGGCAGGCCGCGGACGAACTCGAGGAAGCTGCCCTCCAGGTCCTCCCGGAAGGCCGGCAGCCGCTTCTTGTCCGGGAGCACCGCGAGGACCGTCACCCCGTCGTCGTTCGGGAACGCGTACGCCATGTCGGGTTCGAGGAACCAGGCGTGAGCGATCCCGTCGTGCAGGGGGAGGTCGCGGAAGTGCGCGAGATAGCCGAACCGCCCGTTCTCGTACTGCCGGGACGGCACCCCGGCGAACTTCGCGACGGCCGAGTCCTTGCCGTCGGCGCCGACCACCAGGCGGGCCCGGATCTCTCGCTCACCCTGTGCTGTCGACGCGCGCACCCCCACGGTTCGCCCGGCGTCCTGGATCAGCCCGGTCACCTGGTGGCCGAGGAGCAGATCGACGCCGGGGGTCTGGGCCGCATGGGACCTGATCAGCGGATCGAGGGTGCTGCGCCGGACGTTGTACGCGTAGGGCAGCTCGGGGCCTCCCGGCGCGGCCCTCGGCGCGATCCATCCCCAGCGGGTGTACCAGCGGGCCTCGTTACGGACGGCTCCCGCCTTCTCCAGAGCGGGGACGAGGCCGAGTTCGTCCAGCACCGGGTAGGCGTTGGCCGTGAGGGAGTGGGTGCACAGCACCTTGTACGCGTCGGGGTCCGAGCGGCGTTCCAGCAGTGCGACGCGGACACCGCGTCGAGCCAGCAGGATCGCCGCGGCACTGCCGGCGAGGCTGGCTCCGCCGATGACGACGTCGTAGTCGGCTGCCGCGCTCTCAGGCTTGGTCATGCGCTGATCGTCCCCCTCGGGGTTGGTGCCGTTCGTGGGAGTGGTCCGGTGCCACTGCTGTCAGGCACATGCCGAAGTGTAGAGAGCCGGGGGTCGAAACCGCCCGACCTCGTCGGAGATCGCGGACGGACACCCTCGGTGGGGCGCCGGCGGTCCGAATGATCCGTAAATGATTGGCGTGACACCCGGACTCGGCGGATCATTCGCAGGGTCCGCGTTCCATGCGAGCCCGCTCACCCCTCCGGGAGAAGTCGTGATGACCGTTGCCGCGTCCGAGCCGTCCGGGGACCGGCCCGAAGTTCGCGTAGTGGCCGGGGTGGTCCGCGGTAGCCGTGAGGCGGGAGTGGCGGCCTTTCGGGGGATCCCGTTCGCCGAGCCCCCGGTCGGCCCGCTGCGATTCGCCGCGCCGCAGGCCGTACGGGGCTGGAGCGAGGTGCGGGAGGCCGTCTCGTACGGTCCGCCGCCCCCGCAGGCAGGGCATTTCGGCATGGACGCGCTGTCGCAGGAGGCGCCGGGTGACGACTGGCTGACGGTCAACGTCTGGTCGCCCGAACCGTCCCCGGGCGCCGGTCTGCCGGTGATGGTCTGGATCCAGGGCGGCGCCTACGTGTTCGGCATGTCCGGCCTCCCCGAGTACGACGGGGGCCGACTCGCTCGGGACGGCGAGGTCGTCGTGGTGACGTTCAACTACCGCGTCGGCATCGAGGGCTTCGGGCAGATCGAGGGGGCTCCGCCCAACCGAGGGCTGCTCGACCAGGTCGCCGCTCTGGAGTGGGTGCGCGACAACATCCGGGGCTTCGGCGGCGACCCCGAGCGGGTCACGGTCTTCGGACAGTCGGCGGGTGGTGGATCGATCGCCGCCCTGCTGGCGATGGACCGGGCGGCCGGATTGTTCCGCCGGGCCATCGCGCAGAGCGTGCAGGGCACGTTCTTCTCACCGGACCTCGCCTCGGACATCACCGCGGCCTGCGCCGCCGAACTGGGGCTGCGGCCCACGGTGACCGACCTGTCCGGGGTTCCCCCGCACCGGCTGCCCGCCGCGGGCGACGCGGTCGGCGCCGCGATGGACCGGTGGGTGGAACGCTGGGGGCAGCCCGCGTACAGGACGATCCCCTTCTCACCGGTCGTCGACGGCGACATCCTGCCCGTCACACCGTGGCAGGCCCTGTCCGACGGCGCCGGTCGTGACATCGAACTCCTCGTCGGCCACACCCGCGACGAGCAACGCCTGTTCACAGCGATCACCGGCCTGCTCGGCGAGGTGAGCGAGGAACAGGCGGCAGCCGCCCTCCGCTTCCTCGCCCCGGGCCCCGACGGCGCGCGCCGGTACCGCGAGGCGTTTCCGACGGCGGATCCGGACGGGTTGTACGAGCTGGTGCAGTCCGACTGGCTGTTCCGTATGCCGTCGCTCCACCTCGCCCAGGCTCACACGGCCGCCGGCGGCCGCACCCACGTCTACGAGCTGACCTGGAACGCCCCGGGCATGGGCGGCGCCTTCGGCGCCTGCCACGGCCTCGACGTACCGCTCGTCCTCGGCAACCTGGACCGCGGCCAGCCGGCCATGCTGATCGGTGAAGCACCCGCCCCGGAGGCGGAAGCCCTCTCCGCCCGCATGCGCGCCGCGTGGACGTCGTTCGCCACGCACGGCGACCCCGGCTGGCCGACGTACGACGCCGAGCGACGACTCGTCCAGGTCTTCGACACCCAGCCGGCCGTCACCGCCTACCCGGAAGAGGCCTCCCGCCTGATCTGGCAGGACCACACGTTTCCGGTACTGCCGCTGATCGACCGGTAGCGTCCGACCGCCCGGAACGCGACTGCCTCCGCCGGAGCACCGTCGCCTACGATCGGCCGCGTGTGTGCTGATGTGATGGTCGCGGAGGACGACGAGAAGCAGGCTGAGCTGGTGCGGCGCTATCTCGAGCGGGAAGGGCACTCGGTCACCGTCGTGGGCGACGGGCGGGCCGCGTTGGACCGGGTGCGGGAGTGTGAGCCCGATCTGCTGATTCTCGACGTCATGATGCCGCGCGCCGACGGGCTGGATGTCGTACGGGTTCTGCGCGGCGAAGCGCGGGAGCTGCCCGTTCTCATGCTCACCGCCCGGTCCACCGAGGACGACCTGCTGCTCGGGCTCGACCTCGGCGCCGACGACTACATGACCAAGCCGTACAGCCCGCGCGAGCTGATGGCGCGCGTGCGCACGCTGCTGCGTCGCACGGGCCGGGCGGGAACGCCCTCCGTCGACAACGGGCGGGTTCTCTCCGTGGGGGCGCTGCGGGTCGATGCCGACCGGCACGAGGTGACCGTCGACGGGACGCCCGTGGAGTGCACGCCCGGAGAGTTCCAGGTCATCGCCGCCATGGCCGCCGAACCCGACCGTGTCTTCACCCGCCCACGGCTCCTCGAGAAGCTGCACGGCTTCGACCGCTACGTCAGCGATCGCACCGTGGACATGCACATCATGAACCTGCGCAAGAAGATCGAGCCCGAGCCGCGTACGCCGGCCCGTCTGCTCACCGTCTTCGGCGTCGGCTACAAACTGACCGACCCCGCGAAGGGCGCGCGGCGTGCGTCGTCGTAGCCGAGCGGCGCGCTCGCGGTTGCCCCTGCGCAAGAGCCTGCTCGGGCGCTTCCTCGGTGTCTTCGCCCTGGTCGCGGCGTGCTCCGTCGCCGCGACGGCATGGCTCGCCGCCCAGACCACCTCGGGAGCTCTCGAGCAGGAACAGGGGCAGGCCCTGGCCGACGACGCACGCATCTACGACGCCCTGCTCGGGTACGCGGCGACCCACCCCCGCTGGGACGGCGTGGACGGCACGGTCCAGGATCTGGCCTCCCGGTTCGGGCGCCGTATAGCCGTCACCACCCAGGCCCGCGAGCCCCTCGCCGACTCGGCCGGCAGCTCGGGCCCGCAGCTGCCCAACCGGCCGTCGGCGGTGGTCGACCCGCTGTCCCTGGACAGCGCGTTGTCCAAGGACAGCGGGTCGAGCGCGACGGACCGTATCGACGCACGGGCCGTCGGCCCCTTCCGCCTGCCGTCCTCGGACCGCCGTGAACTGCGGAGCAGGGCGGATCGTGTCGCTGCGTGCCTGGGCCGACTCGGGCAGAACGTCGAGGTGACGGAGGGTCCGTCGGGGCGCCCGCGCATCGACCCGGGCGACATGCCCGCCGACCGCGTCGTCTCGGACGAATGCTCCACCACCGACCTCGACACCCCCACGGAGACGGAGGCCAAGGCCCTCGGAGCCCTGACCAAGCTGACCAACGCCTGTCTGAGCCGCCAGGACCGGCCGGGCATCACACTGACCCCGGACCTGACCTGGCGAAGCGACCGGCTGCCGGGCCCCGTGGCCGTACCCATGCCGGCACCCGCCCCGAGTGCGTTCGACAGGGCAGCCGACGAGGCCATCGGCGCGTGCGTGAACACGGCACGGCGCGAGCAACTGAGCTCGTACGTCGCCCAGCCGGCGTTGCTGTTCATCGGCGACCCCGACCGAGGCAGCGTCCCCGGCTTCGACCTGTCCGCGACGAGCACCGCCCGTATCGCGGGTGCGGCGGCGCTCGTCCTCGCCCTCACCATCGGCGTCTCGGTCCTCACCGGACGCCGTCTCGTCCGCCCGCTGCGCGCGCTGACCGGTGCGGCTCAGCGCATGAAGGAAGGCGCCGAGGCCACTCCCATCGCGGTGCACGCCGACAACGAGATCGGGCAACTGGCCGCTGCTTTCTATGAGTTGGCCGAGCATCGAGCCCGTCTCGAGGCGCAGCGCAAGGCGATGGTCAGCGACGTCGCCCATGAACTGCGGACGCCACTGAGCAACATCCGCGGCTGGCTGGAGGCCGCTCAGGACGGTATCGCCGACACCGATCCCGCCCTGATCGCCTCGCTCCTGGAGGAGGCGGTACAGCTTCAGCACATCATCGACGACCTGCAGGATCTCGCGCAGGCGGACGCCGGCGCGCTGCGTCTGCATCCGGAGCCGGTCGACGTGGCAGACCTCCTCGGCCAGGTCGCCGCCGCGCACCAGGCCGAGGCCGAGCGCGCCGGTGTCACCCTGGGTGTCGCGGTGCCCAGGCCCGCGCCCGCGCTGACCGCGGACCCCGTACGGCTGCGGCAGGCCGTCGGCAACCTGGTCTCGAACGCGGTACGGCACACGCCACGCGGCGGCCGCGTCGATCTGCGCGCCCATGGCGAGGGCGTCGACGGTGACGGCGACGGGCCGGTGTCCGACGTCGTCGTGGAGGTCGCCGACACGGGCAGCGGGATCGTGGCTGACGATCTTCCCCATGTGTTCGACCGGTTCTGGCGTGCGGAGAGGTCCCGGAACCGGCGCACCGGCGGCAGCGGTCTGGGCCTCTCGATCGTGCGCAAACTCGTCGAGGCACACGGCGGTTCGGCCACCGCCACCTCGGCCGAGGGCGTCGGCTCGACCTTCACACTGCGCCTTCCGACGGGCGCGCGCGAGGATGCGGGCAGGGCCGCGAAGCTCTGACGGCAAGGCCACAGGCTGCTGACAGCTTTCTGACAAGTTTCCGTGAGCATGGCGATCACCGGGCGCCCGGGCGACTCACGTCGCGGGCGCCGGCCGTTCCGTATCGAAGGGGAGCCACAGCCATGCCGTCCCATCGCCGCCCGTCCCGACGCAGTCGCACCCTGCGCACCGCAGCCTTCACCACCGCCGTGATCGGCGGGGTTCTGCTGCCCTCGACCTCCGCGTTCGCCTCGGACGGTCCGTCCGCGGCGCCGGCGGATTCGACCGTCCGCCCCACGGCGGCCGCCGACACCACTCCCGACTCGCGCTCCGCCACGCCGCAGCCCGCCCCGGCCCCGACCTCGCCGGAGAAGGGGCGCGACACGGTGGACACCGAGCCGCGTCCGGCCCCGGACCGGACCCCGGGTGAGGTGACGGCGCCGCGTGGCGGTGTCGCCGCCGGTGAGCGGGCGGACGGCGGGCCGCGCCCCGTCGCGGACCGGACCCCGGGTGAGGTGACGGCGCCGCGTGGCGGTGTCGCCGCCGGTGAGCGCCCCGCCGACCGGAGCGGGGAGAACACCACCGCCATCGCCGGCTCGGTCGCCGGCGCGGCGATCCTCGCGGGTGCCGGCACGGTCATGCTGCGCCGCCGAGGCGCCGCCCACCGCAACGACTGACCGACGTTTGTTGTGGTGCCGTCGGCAGCGGCGGCACCACAACTCCCCCGCCCGGGAGCCCCCATGACCCGCACGACCGGCCGGCCCGTCCGCATCTGGCGGACCCGTGCCCGGCCCCTGCTGCTGTGCATCGTCCTGACGACGACCGTCGGCGCCTGCGCGACCGACGGCGCCGGGAGCGATACGAACGGCACCGCGAACACCGGATCACCCCCGGCGGCGACAGCGACACACGCTCCCGCCGGCGCCCCGGACCCGCCCCGGGCCGACGACACGAGGACGGTCCCGACCCGTGTGTCCGTCCCGTCCCTCGGCATCGACAGCGAACTGATGAGGCTCGGCCTCAACCAGGACGGCACCGTCGAGGTGCCACCGGCGGACAAGGGGATGACAGCCGGCTGGTACACCGGGAACCCCCGGCCGGGAGAGCCCGGAGCCGCGGTGATCATCGGCCACAACGACACCCGCTTCGGCGAAGCCGTGTTCCACGACCTCGAGCGGATTCGCGTCGGCGCGGCCGTGGACGTACGCGACAGTGCCGGCGACACCGTTCGCTTCACGGTCACCGGCACCGAGACCGTCGCCAAGAACGCGTTTCCCACGGAGAAGGTCTACGGGGCCACCAAGGAACGCGCGTTGCGCCTGATCACGTGCGACGGCGCGTTCGACACGGCCGGCCATCCCGTGGACAACCTGATCGTCTACGCCGTCGCACACTGACCGTCGGTCGGGTCAGACGGCAGGCTGCTGCTGGGTGACGCAGTGGATGCCACCGCCGCCCGTGCCGAGGCGGTCGATGTTCAGCTGCTCGACGACACGGTCCGGATAGAGGCGGGCCAGGGTCGCCCTCGCCGCCTGGTCCGCACGGGTGTCGCCGAAGTGGGCGCTGATGACGGCGCCGTTGCAGAGGTAGTAGTTGGCGTAGGAGGCGAGGAAGTCCCGACTGGTGGAGCGGATCTTGTCGTAGTCCGGGCCCTGGAGGCGCATCACGTCCATCGGGGCGCCGGTGGCGGTCGTCGAGGCGGACAGGATGCTGAACTGCTGGCGCGCGTCACGGGCGTAGGCGTCGGTGTCGGTGGAGAGGGGCATCTGGACGAGGGCCTCGCCGGGGGCGAGGAAGCGGGACGTGGCGTCGACGTGGTCGTCGGTGATGTCCTGGCCCCGGACCCCGTCGAACCAGATGACCTTGGACGCGCCGTACGCCTCGCACATCGCCGTGGTCAGCTGCCGCTCCGACATCCCGGGGTTGCGGTTCCGGTTCACCAGGCTGCTGCGGGTGGCCATCAGCGTGCCCGCGCCGTCCTGTTCGATGGCGCCGCCCTCGCCGACCAGGTCGGCGGAGGTGAACGGGACGCCCACGTACGCGGCGATCCGTTCGGCGACCAGGGCGTCCTTGGCGTGGGTCTGCTTGTTGCCCCAGCCGTTGAAGTTGAGGCCCACGGCGTCCAGGCCGCCGGCCCCGTCCGTACGGAAGACGGGGCCGCTGTCGCGCATCCAGCAGTCGTCGACGGGGATGGAGCTGATGACGGTGACCGTGGAGCCGCACATCGAGCGGGCCTTGGCGGCGCTGCCGGAGTTGGCGCACATGACGACCGGTTCGTACTTCGCGGTCGTACGGGCGATCAGGGCGATGTCCGCCTGTACGCCGCTGAGCTTGTTGCCCCAGATCGAGGTGCTGTCCGGCCATGCCATCCAGGTGCGGGTGTGGCGGACGTCCTCGACCGGGACCCGGAAGGTGCCCGCGGTGGCGCGGGCCCTGCCCTGGGTCGTCGTGGCGAGGGCGGCGCCGGCGGCGGTCGCTCCGGCGGCGACGAGGAATCCTCGCCTGTTCAGGCCTCGGGTCATTTCTGCCTCCTGTGTGGGGGTGCCTGCGGGGACGACAGTTCCTGGCGGGCCGCCACGATCCGGTCCGGGTTCCAGCCCGGGTGCGGTACGGAGTCCAGGAGCAGCCGGGTGTACGGGTGTTGGGGCGCGGCGAGCACCTGGGCGGTGGCGCCGGCCTCGACGACGCGGCCGTGGCGCATGACGAGGACCTCGTCGGTGACGCACCGGACCACGCCGAGATCGTGGGTGATGAAGAGGTAGCCGATCGGGGTCTGTTCACGGATGTCGGCCAGCAGATTGAGGATCTGTGCCTGCACGGAGACGTCGAGGGCGGCGACCGCCTCGTCCAGGACGAGGACGGCCGGTTCCACGGCGAGTGCGCGGGCGATGGCGACGCGCTGGCGCTGGCCGCCCGAGAGGTGCCGGGGCAGAGCGTCGGCAGCGCGGGTGCCGAGGCCCACCTGGTCGAGGAGTTCGCGGATGCGGGGCTCGGGGTTCCGGTCGGGGAAGTGCAGTCGCAGCGTCTCGCGCAGGACCTGTTCGGCACTGGTCCTCGGATCGAGGGACAGGTACGGGTCCTGGAAGACCATCTGCACCTCGCGTGCCCTGGCCAGGCGCTGAGCCCGGCCGCGGACCCGGGCGGGGCGGGCCCGCCCCCGTACCCGTATCTCTCCTTCGTCGGCCCGCTCCAGGCCGACGACGATCCGGGCGGTGGTGGTCTTGCCGGAGCCGGAGCCGCCGACGATGCCGAGCGAGCCGCCCTCGGGGAGGGTGAAGGACACACCGTCCACGGCCCGTACGGTGCCGAAGGCGCGGCTCAGGTCGACGGCTTGCAGCAGCGGTTCGGGCAGGAGGGGTTCAGGCAGCGGGGGTTCGGACAGCAGAGGTTCAGGCATCGACGATCGCTCCTTCCTCCGCGAGCCGGTCGCTGTGGTGGCAGGCGGCGAGGTGTTCGGGCCGGCCGGGGGCCCGCAGGGGTTCCGGGGTCGCTTCCCGGCAGATCTCGGTCACGAGGGGGCAGCGGGCGGCGAAGGCGCAGCCGGTCAGGGGGGTGCGCAGGTCGGGCGGCTGTCCGGGGATGGCGGAGAGTCTGCCGCCGGGGGTGGTGAGCCGGGGTGTGGAGGCGAGGAGGGCCGCGGTGTACGGGTGTCGAGGGCTCTCGAAGAGGACGTCGGCGGGGCCGGTCTCGGCGATCCGCCCGGCGTACATGACGTACACCCGGTCGCCGATCGCAGCCGCCAGGTCGAGGTCGTGGGTGACGAACAGCAGGCCGGTACGGAAGCTCGCGCGCAGACGGGCGAGGAGGGCGATGACCTCTGCCTGGGTGGTGACGTCGAGCGCGGTGGTGGGTTCGTCGGCGAGGAGGAGGGCGGGATCGCCCATGAGCGCAGCGGCGATCACCACCCGTTGCAACATGCCGCCGGACACCTGGCTCGGGTATTTCGGAAGGGCGGTGTCGTCGAGACCGACGGCCTCGAGAAGCTCCACGGCCCGGTCCGTGGCGCCGGCCTCGTCCATGGTCCCGGCCGACCGGACACCCTCGGTGAGGAAGTCGCCGATGCGGCGCAGCGGATTGAGGGAGGCGCGCGGGTCCTGGAAGATCATGGCGACGGTGCCCGCGCGCAGGGCGCGCAGCCGGTCCGGGGCCATGGCGAGGACGTCGCGGCCCTCGACCAGGACGGCGCCCTCGCTGGTGGCGCCGGGCGGCAGCAGGCCCAGGGCGCTGCGCGAGGTGAGCGACTTCCCCGAGCCGGACTCGCCGACGAGCGCGACGGTCTCGCCGGGTCCGACGGTGAGATCCACTCCGTCGAGGACGGGACGGACCGTGCCGGGGAGGGTGAGGCGCAGGCCCCGGATGTCGAGCGTGGGGGCCGGTGAGGTGGGCGACGCGGAGGCGGGTGGGGTCAGCGGTCTCATCGGGCCCTCCTGGCCACGCGGTCGGCCCAGCGCTCTCCGACCACGTTGAACGCGACGACGGTGAGCACGACGAGGACGCACGGCAGGATCGCGGAGAGCGGGTAGCCGTGCTGGATGGCGGTCTGGCCGTCGAAGACCATGCGGCCCCAGTCGGGCGTGAGCGGTGGCACGCCGAGGCCGAGGAAGGACAGGCCGGCCAGGTCCATGAGGGCGTAGCCGAAGTTGATGGTGGACTGGGCGAGGACGACGGGGGCGATGTTGGGCAGGATGTGGCGCAGACAGATCTGGAGCGCCGAGTGGCCCTGGACGCGGTAGGCGCTGACGTAGGGGCGGGCTCGTTCGGCCAGGACGAGTGAGCGGGTGAGCCTGCTGACGTACGGCAGGTAGGCCACTCCCAGCGCGACGACGGGCGCGAGCAGGCCCTCTCCGTACACGGAGACGACGAGGATCGCGAGGAGCATCCCGGGGAAGGCGAAGACGAGTTCGGTGGAGCGGGACAGGACGGAGTCCAGCCAGCCGCCGCGCCAGGCGGCGGCGGTTCCGACGGCCACGCCCACGAGGGTGGAGAAGGCGACGACGCCGAGCGGACCCAGCAGGGAGGTACGGGCGCCGAGGAGGATCCGGGAGAGGGTGTCGCGGCCGGCGGCGTCGGCGCCGAGCGGGTGGCCGGCGGAGGGTCCGGCGAGCGCGCCGCCGAGATCGACGGCGTTGGGGTCGTGGGGCACCACCCAGGGGGCGAGCAGGGCCGCGGCGACGACGAGTCCGACGAAGGTCAGGCAGGCGAGGTGGAGCGGCGAACGACCGGAGGTCGCGCGGAGTTTCGCGAGGCCCGGCCGCCGGGTGAGGACGGCGGTCATGCGGCGGCCCCTCTCGTTCCGAGGGCGATCCGGGGGTCGACCAGGGGCAGCAGGAGATCGACGATCAGGTTCACGGCCATGAACAGCGCGACGATGATCAGGCAGACGGCCTGGACGGTCGGGAAGTCCTTCGTCGTGGTGGCCAGTTCGAGGAGCTGCCCGACGCCGCCGATGCTGAAGGCCGTCTCCACGAGGATCGTGCAGACCAGCAGGGTGGAGACGATCAGGCCGCCGGTGGTGAGCACGGTCCCGAGCGAGTTGCGCAGCACATGGCGGCGGATGACCAGACGTTCGGGGACGCCCCGGCTGCGGGCGACGGTCACGTGTTCGCTGTCGAGCGCTTCGAGCATCGCGGCGCGGGTGACGCGGGCGAGCATTCCGATCAGGTAGAGCGCGAGGGCGATCGCGGGCAGGGTCAGGTGCCACACCATGTCGAGGAACCCGTCGCCGGCGCCGCTGCTGGGGAACCAGCCGAGGTTGACGGCGAAGAGCCCCTGGAGCAGGACGGCTGCGACGAAGGACGGGGTGCCGATCGCGAAGGCGGTGGCGACGAGGACGGCGGAGTCGGTGGTCCCTCCGCGTACGGCTGCGATCCGGCCGAGCAGCAGTCCGACGATGACGACGACGGCCAGCGCCATGGTGATCAGCAGCAGCGTGGTGGGCAGCCGGTCGGCGAGGAGCCGGGAGACGTCCGTGCGGTACGTGAGGGAGCGGCCGAAGTCGCCCTGGACCATGTCGCCGAGCCAGCGCAGATAGCGCACCGCGAACGGGTCGTCGAGGTGGTAGCGGGCGTTGACGGCGGCGAGCGCCTCGGGAGAGGCCGAACGGCCGGAGAGCAGGAAGCTCGCGGGGCTGCCGGGCGCCAGATACATGGCGCCGAAGACGACGAACGAGGCGACGAGGAGGGTGGCCGCCATCTCGGCGACCCGCCGTAGCGCGAATCTCAGGAAGGCGAGGGGGTTCACGGCGTGGCCCCCGCGTCCGGCGATCCCGCGGCGCCCACGTCCGCCGCCCACGGGTAGTACATGTACGCGATGGTCGTCGGGGCTCCGGTAATCCTCTTGTTGAGGAAGAGGGCGGTGGGCCATTCCGCGACGGGGATCCAGGGCAGCTGTTCGGCGGCGTGCCGCTGCAGCTCGGTCTCGACGCGCAGGCGGCGTTCCTTGTCGTAGGTGGCGGTGGCCTGCTCGACCAGCCCGTCGTACCGCTTGTCGCTGTATCCGGCGAAGTTGAGGTACGCGCCGGTCCTGAAGTTCGTCAGGAGGTCGAGCGGGTCGGTGATCGAGTCGTAGTAGGTGAGCGGGAACATGTCGATGCCCTCACGCGCCTCGGGGTCGGTGAAGAGCGCGGTGAAGGCGTTCGGGGCGACCGACTTGAGGTTGATCCGCAGCCCGATCTCGCTGCCCGCGGCCTGGACCGCGGTGGCGAGGAGGGAGACGTCCTGGCCGATGGAGCTGGTGGCGACGGTCAGGGACGTGCCGGTGGCGCCGGCCTCCTTGACGAGCGCCCTCGCCTTCTCGACGTCCCGGGTCGTGGGCGGCAGTCCGTCGAACGCCGCCTTGCGCACCTCCGGTGAGGCTCCCGCCCAGGCGGCGCGCGTGGTGAGGGAGCTGGTGGCGTGCCCCGCGCCGCCGAGGCCGGCCTTCACGAATCCGGAGCGGTCCAGGGCGAGGGAGAGCGCCCGGCGCACCCGTACGTCACCCAGGGCACCCTTCATGTCGGTGATGCCGAGGTTGACCGTGCTGAGGCCCTCACCGAAGTAGAGGGTGCCGACGCCGCTGTCCTTGAGGCGCCCGTAGCTCTCGGTCGGGATGAGGTAGCCGCCGTCGACGTCCCCGCTGAGCATGGCGTTGGTCCGGGCGGACGGGTCGGTGAGGAAGCGGAAGACGACCTTGCCGGCCTTCGCCCGGGTGCCCCAGTAGCCGTCGAAGCGCGTCAGTTCGAGCGACTGGCCCTTCTGCCAGGCGCCGAGCGTGAACGGGCCGGTGCAGGCGAGGCCGCCGGAGGTGCCGTAGTCGCCGCCCGCCGCGGTGACACCGGCCTTGGAGGCGACCACGCCGGCGGCGGTGGCCATGTACTGGTTGAACTGCGAGTCGGGCTTCTTCAGCTTGACGGTGACCTGGAGGGGGCCGGTCTTGCGTACGGAGGCGACGTTCTGGAAGTTCTGAGCCCAGGCGGCGGCGTTCTTCGGGTCCGTCTGGCGGCCGAGGCTGAAGACGACGTCGTCCGCGGTCATGGTCCCGCCGCTGTGGAAGCGCACTCCGCTCCGCAGGTCGTACACCCAGGTGGTCGGGTCCGGGTTGGTCGCCTTCTCCGCGAGCCCGGGTTCGAGTGTGAGCCCGGGCGTCCAACGCATCAGGCTCTCGCAGACGTTGGAGAGGATGGTGTTCTGCGGGTAGTCGAACGCCATCGTGTGGTCGAGGGTGGGCGGCTCCGCGTAGATGGCCCAGGTGAAGGAGTCGATGTCCCCCTTCGGCTCGGGGGTGCCGGCCGAGAGCGCGAACGAGGCACCGGTCCCGTCCGTCCCGCCACGGGGCGGACCGACGCAGGCTGCGAGGGCGGTGAGGGCGGCGACCGAGGTGAGGGCCGCGAGCACGGTCCTCACGGGGCGACGTCTCGGGACGCGGGGCGGGGGCGGTGCGGTGCTCATCGTCGCGCTCTCTCTTTCGGTACGGCGGGGGTGGGGAGGGATTGCTGAGGGTTACGCGTCGAGGCGGGCGGCCACCGGAATCTGCTGGGTGATGCAGTGGACGCCGCCACCGCCATACGCGATCACCGGAGCCGGTACGCCGACGACCTTGCGGTCCGGGTACGCCCCGGCGATCACCTCCAGGGCGGCCATGTCCTGGGGGGTTCCGGCGACCGGGACGACGACTCCGCCGTTGGCGACGTAGTAGTTCAGGTACGAGACCTCCACGCGCACGCCGGCGACCTCGGCGAACACGGTCTGCGGGACGTCGACGATCTCCAGGGCCCGGCCCCGGGAGTCGGTCGAGACCTCCAGGACGGCGCGGTTGGCCCGCATCCGGGCGTAGTCGGGGTGCTCGGGGTCCTCGGGCAGGGAGACGACGACCTTCCCCGGGGCGGCGAAGGCGCAGACGCCGTCGACATGACCGTCGGTCTCGGTGTCGAGCAGACCGCCGTACGGAAGCCAGATCACCTTCTCGACGCCGAGCTGAGCCTTCAGCTCGGCCTCGATCTGCTCGCGGGTCGACTCCGGGTTGCGGTTGGGGTGGAGGAGGCACTGCTCGGTGGTGATGAGGGTGCCCTCGCCGTCGACGGTGATCGCCCCGCCCTCGAGGATCATGTCGGAGGCGATGCGGTCGACGCCGAGGTGCTCCAGGAGCAGGGCGCTGATCCGGTCGTCGGAGTCGTACGGGTGGTGCTTGCGGCCCCAGGCGTTGAAGCGGAAGTCGACTCCGGCGCGGCGTCCGTCGCCGTCCAGGACGAACAGCGGCGCGGAGTCCCGGAACCAGGAGTCGTCGAGGGGCAGTTCCACCACGGAGACGCTGTCGCCGCAGTGGGCGCGGGCGTCGTCGCCGAAGCCGGGCGGGGCGACCATGGTGACGGGTTCGAAGCGCGCGATGGTGCGGGCGACGTCCGCGTACTCCTGCTTCACGGCGTCGAGGACGCCGTCCCACAGATCCACGCGGGTGGGCCAGGCCATGAGGCAGCCCTCGTGCTCGGACCACTCGGCGGGCATACGGAATGCAGTCATCAGGGGGCTCTTTTCGGTCGTTGGGAAGGAAGCGTGGCCCTAACTGAAATTTCAGTCAAGAGTCTGGGTACGAGAAAGCTCGATGCGGTCGGACGTAGCGGACAAGGGTCGGCGGATCAGAGGAAGTAGAGGCGGCTCAGCGAGACCTCGTCCGCCGGCTCGGAGCGCAGGGGCGACCCGTCCAGCGTCACGAGACCGCTGCGGCCGTCGACCTGGACGTCCCCGATACGGGAGTTGAGCAGCAGATCGGCCGGGCCGATGCCGCGTGTGCCGCGGACGGCGACCCGGCGACGGCGGGTGGCCAGTGCGTCGTACGGGCGACCGAAGGAACCGGACTCTGCGGCGGCCCGGCTGACGAAGGCAACGGAGAGGTCCGCGGGGGTGGCGCCGTAGGCTCCGAACAGCGGTCCGAGGACGAGGGGTTCGCAGATGTCGGTGGCGGCGTTGGGGTCACCGGTCACGCCGTAGGCGGGGAAGCCGTTCTTGATGACCATCTGCGGTTTGGCGCCGAAGTACTCGGGGCGCCAGAGCACGATGTCGGCCATCTTGCCGACCTCGATCGA